>NZ_QGSZ01000307.1 GCF_003857055.1 Micromonospora inaquosa
TGACCGGGGCATGGGGCGGGGCGGCTAGGCTGGCTTACCGTGCTCGTACTCGTGGTGGACAGCTCGACCCCCGCGGTCACCGCGGCGCTGGTGGAGGTCTCGGCAGACGGTGTGGCGTCTCGGGCGCACCGGTGCACGGTCGACGCGCGCGCGCACGGTGAGCTGCTCGCGCCCCAGGTGGACGCGGTCCTCGCCGACGCCGACGCACGCCCGCGTGACCTGACCGCCATCGTCGCCGGGCTCGGCCCGGGGCCGTTCACCGGGCTGCGGGTCGGCCTGGTCACCGCCGCGACCATGGGTCAGGTGCTCAACATCCCCACGTACGGCGTCTGTTCGTTGGACGCCATCGGCTACCCGGCGGCGTCCGGCGAGCCGGTCCTGGCCGGCAGTGACGCCCGACGCAAGGAGCTTTACTGGGCCGTCTACGACGGTGCCGGCCAGCGAATCGTCGGGCCCGAGGTGTCCGCACCGGCGGTCGCCGCCGCGCGCGCCCGCGAACTGGGCGCGACGATCGCGGTCGGTGACGGGGCGCACCGGTACGCCGAGGTCCTGGACCTGCCCGTTCGGGCCGAGCCGCGCTACCCGGACGCGACAGTGCTGGCGCTGCTCGCCGCCGAGCGGATCCGGGCGGGCGCGCCCAGTGAGCGGCTCACCCCGCTCTACCTGCGCCGTCCCGACGCGGTGGCGGCGACCGGCCGCAAACCGGTCCTGCCATGACGGCGGTACGGCTCGAACCGTTCCGCTGGTGGCACATCGGCGACGTGCTGCCGATCGAGGCGGACCTCTTCGGCGCCGAGCAGTGGACGCCCGCCATGTTCTGGAGCGAGCTCGCCAACGGGCACCACTACCGGGTCGCCGTCGACCCGGACGGTTCGGTGCTCGGCTACGCCGGGCTCGCCGGCGTACCACCGGACGAGGTCTGGGTGCAGAACATCGCCGTCCGCCGGGACGCCCAGCGGCGCGGCGTGGGCCGCGCCCTGCTGGAGGAACTGCTCGCCGAGGCGGTCCGGCGCGAGGCCCGCAGCACCCTGCTGGAGGTCGCCGTGGACAACGCCGCAGCCCAGCGGCTCTACGCGACGTACGGGTTCGAGCCGATCGGGGTGCGGCGCGGCTACTACCAACCAAGCAACACCGACGCGCTGGTCATGCGGCGCGACGCCGAGCCGACCGGGGACGGACCACGCGACCATGGCTGACGAACCACTGATCCTGGGTATCGAGACCTCCTGCGACGAGACCGGCGTCGGCATCGTGCGGGGGCACACCCTGCTGGCCGACGCGCTCGCCTCCAGCGTCGAGGAACACGCCCGGTTCGGGGGTGTGGTGCCGGAGGTGGCCAGCCGGGCACACCTGGAGGCCATCGTGCCGACCATGGACCGGGCACTGACCGAAGCGGGCGTCACGCTGGCCGACATCGACGCGATCGCGGTCACCTCCGGGCCTGGGCTGGCCGGCGCGCTGCTGGTCGGCGTCGCCGCCGCCAAGGGGTACGCACTCGCCGCCGAGAAGCCCGTGTACGGCGTGAACCATCTTGCCGCCCACGTCGCGGTGGACACTCTTGAGCACGGCCCACTGCCCGAGCCTGCCATCGCGCTGCTGGTGTCCGGCGGTCACTCGTCCCTGTTGCTCGTCGACGACCTGGCCCGGGGCGTCACCCCGCTGGGCGCCACCATCGACGACGCGGCCGGTGAGGCGTTCGACAAAGTCGCCCGGCTGCTCGGGCTGCCGTTCCCCGGCGGCCCGCCGATCGACCGGGAGGCCCGGGCCGGCGACGCCGCCGCGATCGCCTTCCCCCGCGGCCTGACCGCCGCCAAGGATCTCGCCGCCCACCGGTACGACTTCTCGTTCTCCGGCCTGAAGACGGCGGTGGCCCGGTGGGTCGAGGCGCGCCAGCGTGCCGGTGAGCCGGTGCCGGTGGCCGACGTGTCCGCGTCCTTCCAGGAGGCGGTCTGTGACGTCCTGACCAGCAAGGCGCTCGCCGCCTGCCGCGCTCAGGGCATCGACACCCTGGTGATCGGCGGGGGAGTGGCGGCGAACTCGCGGCTGCGGGCGATGGCCGAGCAGCGGGCCGAGAAGTACGGCATCCGGGTCCGGGTGCCCCGGCCGAAGCTCTGCACCGACAACGGTGCGATGGTGGCCGCGCTCGGTTCGCACCTGGTCGCGGCGGGGGTCGCGCCGAGCCGACTGGACCTGCCTGCCGATTCGGCACTGCCGTTGACCACTGTCAGCGTGTGACGGGGGCGGCGGACATGATCGTGCGGATGTGGGAGGCGCGCGCCGAGGCGTACGGCGTCGCCGACCTGATCACCTGGGTGTGCGACACCGCGCTGCCCGAGTTGGAGCACGACCCGCTCCACGTCTCCAGCGAGGTCTTCTCCTCCACCGACCACCGGGTCGTGGTCATCTCCAAGTGGCGCAGCAACCCCCGGCCACTGCCGGACCCGCCAGCCCTGCTGGTGGCCCGCGCCCCGCACTCCTGGGACTTCACCCAGGTCGACCGCTGACGCGAGCCACCATCCAGGCCACCGCTGACTGGTCAGCTGCGGCGCAACATCCGGTAGGTGGCGATTCCGCCCGTGCCCAGCGCGGCGAGGAAGACCAGCCAGACGACGGTGCTGCTGACGCCGACCTGCGGGCCGGCGTTCGCGGCGGCGGCCGCCAGTAGGCCGTCCTCACCGGGGGCCGGCAGCGCCGCCGGCGGCAACTCCGGCCAGCGGACCAACCCGGTGCTTTCGAGCATCTGCATGTGGTGCAGCACGAATTCGTTGGCGTCGTCGCAGAGCTTGCGGACGGTGGCGTCCCGGGTGCTGGCCCGTACCGCCCCGATAACTGGGAAGATCTTGCCGTGGGCGACCCGGAGCCGGGTGACGAAGATCTGGTCGAACCGAGCGCCGGAAGCCTTCTGCATCTCGGCCAGCCAGCCCTTCTGCTCGGCCGTCGGCTCGCTGGGAATGCTCGCGCCCAACTTGTTGGCCGCGTCGACGACCAGCTGATCGAGCTGCTGGTGCTCGTTGGCGATGCCGGCGCCGATCTCGCGTACCTTCGCCGACTGTCCCTTCTCGGCGGCCATCTGACCGGCTGGCATCTCCCACAGCCCGGCCAGCCGCACCCCGTTGAGCAGCGTCATGTCGGCGGCGTTGAGCTGCTGGCCGCCACCGGCGGGCGCGGCGACGGCCACGCCGGGCAGGACACCGACCCCCGCGATGATCGCGATGAGCAGCATCGCCGCTCGGTGGGTCCGGGTGCCCAGTCGGCGATGGGCGGATCTGAGCGGTGCCATGTCTGTGGTGCCTCCTCGGTCCGGACCGGAACGCGTCTGGACCGGGCAGCCGTACCGTGCCGGTTGCCCGTCCGCCCACTGGTACGGACTGATCGTGCGATCAGTTCACCGCAGGGCGACCCGGATCAGCGGGTGACGGCGAGCAAACCGCCGAGCAGCAGCAGGGTGAGTGCCGCGGCCGCGAAGACCATCAGCAACTCCTGACGCCCGCGCCCGACCGGGCCGGCGTCGACGATCGGGTCCGGCAGGGCCGGTAGGTCGCGGGTCAGCGCGGCCAGGTCACCGAGGGTGCGAGCCGTCCACACCGCACCGGCCCGCTCGGAGAACTCATCGAGGGTCAGCCGGCCCGCCGCAGTGTGCTGGTGCAGCGCGGCGACCACCCGGTTGCGGTCGTCGTCGGAGGCGCGCAGCTCGACATCCACGCCGGACAGCGTACGCGGATCAGCCCACGTCGAGGGGGTCGGCGAGGAGCCGTTCGAACGCCAGCTCGGCGGCACCGATCAGGGGCGCGTCCGTCCCCAGTTGCGGTGTGCGCAGCCGGACGTGCTCCAGGCAGGCGCCGAGCGCGTTGGAGTTGAGCCGGCTGCGGACCTGGGCCGCAGCCGCGAGGTAGAGGTCACGCATGGTGCCACCGAAGATGACCATCTCGGGGTTGAAGACGTTCACCAGGTTGGCCACCCCGAAGCCGAGCCAGTCGCCGGCCTGGCGGACCGCCGTCTGGGCCCGGGCGTCCCCGCGGTCGGCCGCGTCGAAGACCCCGAGTAGCGCGTCGCGGCCCCGGGCGTCGGAGCGTCCGGCGGCGCGCAGGAGGCCGTGCTCACCGATCTCGGTCTCCCAGCAGCCCCGGGCGCCACACTCGCAGGGCCAGCCGTCGCGGACCACTTTCATGTGGCCGACCTCGCCGCCGTACCCACCGTGCCCGGTCAGTCGACGCCCACCGGCGATGATGCCGGCACCCACGCCGACGTCGCCGTACAGGTAGAGGACGTTGTCGCAACCCGCCGCCACACCTCGTGCGTGCTCGGCGAACGCGGCGACGTCGGCCACGTTGCCCACTGTGATCGGCACGTCGATGCCCAACTCGTCGGCGAGGGTCGCGCCGATCGGTTCGTCCACCCAACCGCTGGCGGGGCCGAGCCGGACCAGGCCGTCGTCGCGGCGGACCATGCCGCAGACCGCGACGCCGGCACCGACGCAGATAGCGTCCGCCGGCACCATCTGCTGCATCTCCTTGACCGCGCCGGCCAGCAGCGGCGCGGCCTCCGCGGCCAGCAGGCCGCGCGGCCGGTCCAGATCCCGGCGGTCCAGGACCGCGCCGCCCAGCCCTACCCGGGCGGCGCGCAGCCGGTCCACCTCCACCGAGTACGCGTACGCGTAGACCCGGGCCGACTCGGGCCGGACGACCAGCGACGGTCGTCCGGCCCGGCCGGTTTCCTTCGGTGCTCCTTCGCTGACCAGCCCCACTGCGGACAGGTCGGCGGTGAGCGCGCCGATGGTGCTGCGGTTGAGGCCCAGCGTGGTGGTCAGTTCGGCCCGCGTGGTCGCCCCGTGGACGTGCACGTGCCGCAGCAGGGCCCCGAGGTTCTGCCGTCGGACGTCATCCTGGCTCGGTCCTGGGCGCATGCTGGTGCTACCTCCCGCGCGGTCAGCGGGTGCCGGTGGCTGCCGCGCGGCGGCGGGAGAGCGCGTCGACGCTGGCGGCGAGCAGCAGCACGACGCCGGTGACCACGTACTTGACTCCAGCGGTGTATCCCATCAGGCCCATTCCGTTTTCGATGACCGCGACCACCGCGCCGCCGAGGACGGCGTCGAGGACTCGGCCCTTGCCACCGAAGAGGCTGGTGCCGCCGATCACCGCTGCGCCGACCGCGTAGAGCAGTACGTTACTGCCCCCGGTGTTCGGGTCGACCGAGTTGGCCCGGCTGGCCGCCACGATGCCACCGATGGCCGCCATGGACGAGCAGATCACGAAGACGGAGATCCGGATCCGGTCGACTCCGATGCCGGCCCGGCGGGCCGCTTCCCGGTTGCCGCCCACGGCGTAGATGTGCCGGCCGTAGCTGGTGCGTTGGAGGACGAAGGTCCAGATGACCAGCAGCACCGCGATGATCGGCACCACGATCGGCACACCCTTGAGCGAGACGATGAGGACGTTGCGGCTGCGCTCCAGGTTGAGCACGTACACCGCGGTTCCGAGGATGACGGCGAGCCCGCCGATCCGCAGCGCCACCACCGCGATCGGGTCGGTGATCAGACCGCGGGCCGCCCGGGTGCGGTGGCGCAGCAGTTGCACCGCCGCGTAGCCGACGACGGCGACAGCGGTAAGCGTCCAGCCCAGGACGGGGGCGAGGTTGCGGTTGGCGATGGCGACCAGCACCTCGTCGCGGACGGAGATGTTGGTGCCCTCCTGCACGAGCAGCAGCACGACGCCCTGGAAGGCGAGGAAGCCGGCGAGGGTGACCACGAAGGACGGAATGCCGATCTTCGCGACGAGCATGCCGAGCGTGGTGCCGATGACCACGCCGGTGGCGACCGCGGCGAGCACCGCGACCCACCAGGGGTAGCCGAGCACGGTGACCACATTGGCCAGCACGGCCGCGCAGACGCCGCTGGCGAAGCCGGCGGAGAGGTCGATCTCGCCGAGCAGCAGCACGAAGACCAGGCCCATCGCGATCAGCGTGACCGCCGCGCCCTGGGTGAAGAGGTTGGCGAAGTTGCCGGCCGACAGGAACGACGACGGCCGCAGGATCGCGAAGACGGTGCAGAGCACGATCAGGCCGAGCACAGCCGGCAGCGCGCCGACGTCGCCACCGCGTACCCGACTGAGGTAGTTGCGGACGTGGCCTCCGACGGTCGGCGCCGGTGTGACGGCCGCGGGGCCGTCCTTCCGCACGGCGGTGGTGGTCATCGGACGCCTCCTGAGATCGAGTCGGCCGGCTGCGGGCCGTCGCCGTTGCTGCCCGGGTCGGTGGCGAGGCCGAGCCCGCCCGAGCGCCCGGCGGTGATCAGCTCGACCACCTGGGCGTGGGTGATGTCGGTGGTCTTCACCTGGGCGACCATCTGGCCGAGGTACAGCGCGGCGATCCGGTCGGAGACGGCGAAGACGTCGTTCATGTTGTGCGAGATGAGCACCACGGCCAGGCCGTTGTCGGCGAGGCGGCGGACCAGTTCGAGCACCTGCGCGGTCTGTGCCACGCCGAGCGCCGCGGTCGGCTCGTCCAGGATGACGAGCTTGCTGTTCCACAGCACCGCCTTGGCGATGGCCACGGTCTGGCGCTGGCCGCCGGAGAGGCTGGACACGTGCTGGCGGAGTGAGGTGACGGTGCGGATGGAGAGCCCGGCCAGCGTTTCGGCGGCGAGCTGTTCCATGGTCGGCTCGTCCAGGACGATGCCGCTGCGCTTCTCCCGGCCGAGGAACATGTTCTGCACGATGTCCAGGTTGTCGCAGAGCGCGAGGTCCTGGTAGACGACCTCGATGCCGAGCGTGGCGGCGTCGCGGGGGCTGCCGATGTGCACCGGTTCACCGTTGAACAGGAACTCTCCGGCGTCGGAGGGGTGGATGCCGCTGATGCACTTCACCAGGGTCGACTTGCCGGCGCCGTTGTCGCCGACCAGTGCGGTCACTTCGCCTGGGTGGACGGTCAGGGCGACGTCGCGGAGCACCTGGACGGGACCGAAGCTCTTGTCGATCCCGCGGAGTTCCAGCAGGGGGGTCGCGGACACGGGGGTCTCCTTCTTAAGGGAGGGTCGGGGCCCGTCCGGCGGGCGCCGCCCGGCACGGGAGGGTGCTCCCGTGCCGGGCGGCGGTGGTCGTTCCGGCGGGTACTGCGGCGTCGGTCAGCTGATGCCGGCTTCGGCGCAGAACTTGGCGTAGGCCCCGGTGCAGACCTGCTCCTTGGTCGCGTAGCCGTCGGCGATGACGTCCTTGACGTTGTCCTTGTAGATGGCCTTCGGGGTGAGCAGCACCGAGGGGACGTCACGGCCGCCCTCGGGGTCCTTCACCGTCTGGCCGGTGTCCTTCTTCTCGCCCTTGGCGAGCGCGATGGCCAGGTCCGCGGCGGCCTTGGCCTCTTCCCGGACCGCCTTGTAGACGGTCATGCACTGGTCACCGGCGAGGATGTTCTGCAGGCCCTCCACGCTGGCGTCCTGGCCGGTCACCGGCACCTTGCCGTTGATCTTGTTCTTCTTCAGGATCGAGATGGCGGCGTTGCCGAGAGTGTCGTTGGCAGCCAGCACGCCGTCGATCTTGCCCTTGGTCGCGGTGAGCTGCTGCTCGAAGATGGTCGCGGCGGTGGGGCCGTCCCAGCCCGGCACGGCGTCGTCCGGGCCCTTGGTGTATTCCTTGGAGTCGAACTTCGGCTTGAGCACCGAGTCGTAGCCGGCCTTGAACAGGGTGGCGTTGTTGTCGGTGGGGGAGCCGTTCAGGTACGCCACGACGGGGTTCTTGACGCCCTTGTCGGTCAGGCACTTCGACAGGCCTTCGCCCTGGAGCTTGCCGACGGTCTCGTTGTCGAAGCTGACGTAGTACTGGGCGGAACCGCCGAGGGTGAGCCGGTCGTAGTCGATGGTGGCGACGCCCTGCGACTGGGCCTTGTCGAGCACGGCCTTGCCGGTGCCGGAGTCCAGGTTGACGATCATCAGAACCGTGACGCCGCCGGTGATCATCTGGTCGGCGATGGTCTGGAAGGCGGTCTTGTCGTTCTGGGCGTTCTGGATGTCGGACTGGACGCCGGCAGCCTTGAACGCCTCCTCCAGGAAGCGGCGGTCCGCCGTCTCCCAGCGGGGGGAGGACTTGCTGTCCGGAAGGATCACGCCGATCTTGGGAGTCTTTTTGGAGTCGGCCGAGCCGGTGCCGGAGTCGTCGCTACAGGCGGTCAAACCGCCGGTCGCGAGCAGGCCCACGGCGGCGATGGTGAGGATCCCCTTACGCATGTGCAGGGTCCTTTCGGAGGTGGGGGAGGTGTTGTTTTGTTGTGTCCGGCAACGTATTTCGCGTCACACCAGCTTCACAAGACCGCGCAGGTGCATAGTTTGTTGGGAGCGATAACAATTCAGCAACGCGACTGTTACTCCCCGGCTATCCCACCGGGGAGTCGACGTAACGAAGGTCGTCAGTGGGTCTGCAACACCGCGGTGCGAGCGTCGGTCAGCGCCACCAGATCCGCTGCGGCCAGTTCGAGTTGCAGACCGCGCCGACCAGCCGAGACGTAGATCGTCGGCACATGCAGCGCGGACTCGTCCAACACCGTGGGCAATCGCCGACGCTGCCCGAGCGGGCTGATCCCACCGCGTACGTAGCCGGTTGCCCGCTCGGCGACCGCCCGCTCGGCCAGCGCCGCCCGCTTACCGCCGACCGCCGCCGCGAGCGCCTTCAGATCCAGCTCGCCGGTCACCGGAACGACCGCCACGGTGAGCGCGCCGTCGACCTCGGTCACCAGCGACTTGAACACGCGCTCCGGCGCCACACCGAGCGCCACCGCCACCAACGCGCCGTAGTTCGGGGCGTCCGGCGACACCCGGTACGGATGGGTGCGATGCGCGATCCCGCGCTTGACCAACAGTGCCGTTGCCGGTGTGCCCTGTCCCGCCACAGCGACGACGTTAGTGGACCGGCCGCCCGATCAGCACCGTCGGTGCCCCGTCGACACGGGTGAGCGCCAGGCTCGCCGCCTCGTCCCCGGCCAGCCGCAGGTCCCGCCGGAGCTGCTCAGGAGTGAGCGCCGAACCCCGCTTGAGGATCTCCACGCGGCCCACCCGACGGTCGCGCAGCAACGCCCGCAGGCGCTTGAGCGAGAACGGCAGCACGTCGGTGATCTCCAGACAGCGCGCGTACGGGGTGTGGATCGGCGCGTCGGCGTAGAGGTAGGCGATGCTCGGATCGCCCAGGGTGGCATCCAGTTCGGTGGCCAGTTCGGCGACGAGGTGCGCGCGGACCACCGCCGGGTCCGGGTCGTACAGGTAGCCGCGCACCGGCCCGACCGGCGCCTCGGTGGCACCCGAACCGGTGAGCTGGTGACTGTGGGTCTCGGCGCCCCGCTGACGGTAGACGGTGGCGCGGCGGGGCACCTCCGCCAGCTCGCCGCACCAGAGCGCCGCCTCGACCAGGTCACCATCCACGCCGACCCACTCGGCCTCCGCCCCGGCCGGGATGAGCGCGTGGTCCAGGCCCGGCGCCACCTTCACCACGGTGCGCGGCACCCGCTCGGCCAGCCCGGTGACAAAGTCCCACGGTGGCGAGTAGGCGCGCGGGTCGAAGATCCGTCGCCCGGTGCCGGACGCTCGGCGGGCCGGATCGCAGAAGACCCCGTCGACCCCTGACACGTCGAACCCCGTCGCGTCGCCGCACTCGACGGTGAACAGCTCGGCCAGGCCGGCCGCCTCGGCGTTGGCGGCGGCCATCGCGGCGGTCACCGGGTCGGCCTCCACCCCGTACACCCGGATGCCGGCACGGGCGGCGGCCAGCGCGTCGGCCCCCAGCCCGCACCCGAGGTCGGCCAGGGTGCGCACGCCGGCCGCGGACAACCGGGCGGCCCGACGGTCGGCGACCACCCGGCGGGTGGCCTGCTCCAGACCGGGGCGGGTGAGGAACATCCCAGCGGCGGCCGAGCCGAACTTGCCGACCGCCCGGTGACGCAGCTCGGCCTGGGTCAGTGCCGCCGCGGCCAGCGTCGGCGGCACCCCGGCCGCGCGCAGCGCCGAGGCCGCGGCCAGCGGGTCACCGCCGGCCAGCCCGGCCGCCGCGGTGAGCGCGGCCGACCCCTCAGGGGTACGCAGCGCCGCCAGCTGATCGAGATCCACCCGGCCATTGTCCCGGCCGAGCCGAAAATCCTGGCTGGCGGGGCGCGACGCGCTGGCACTCTCCTTGACGGAGTGCTAGCCACGGAATAACCTGCGATTAGCACTCTCACCCTGAGGGTGCCAGCTTCCGGGTCTCGCGACCCGGGTGCGCACGCCAGGCGGACCGGCACCCGCGACGACGGCACCGCCCGGTGGCATGAGGCAGATTGACGCTGGTCAGCCCCGCTGGCCAGCAACGAAACCAGTACCCCAGGAGGGTATGCCCGTGACTACCGCGACCAAGGTTGCGATCAAGCCGCTCGAGGACCGCATCGTGGTCCAGGCGAACGAGGCTGAGACCACCACGGCGTCGGGCATCGTGATCCCCGACACCGCCAAGGAGAAGCCGCAGGAGGGCACCGTCCTCGCTGTGGGCCCGGGGCGCGTCGACGACAACGGCAACCGGGTTCCGGTTGACGTGCAGGTCGGCGACACCGTCCTTTACTCGAAGTACGGCGGCACCGAGGTCAAGTACGCCGGCGAGGAGTACCTGGTGCTCTCCGCCCGCGACGTCCTCGCGGTCATCGAGAAGTAAGCAACCGATCAGTTCCATTGCCCCGGTCCGGCTCGCCGGGCCGGGGCAATGGCGCTTCGAAGGGACATTAATGGCGAAGATCCTGAGCTTCTCGGACGACGCCCGGCACCTGCTGGAGCACGGTGTCAACGCCCTCGCGGACACGGTCAAGGTCACCCTCGGCCCGCGCGGGCGCAACGTCGTCCTGGACAAGAAATTCGGTGCGCCGACGATCACCAACGATGGTGTGACCATCGCCAAGGAGATCGAGCTCACCAACCCGTACGAGAACCTTGGCGCGCAACTGGTCAAGGAGGTGGCGACCAAGACCAACGACGTCGCCGGCGACGGGACCACCACCGCGACCGTGCTGGCCCAGGCCATGGTCCGCGAGGGTCTGCGCAACGTGACCGCCGGGACCAACCCGGCCGGCCTCAAGCGGGGCATCGACGCGGCGGCCACCAAGGTCTCCGAGGCGCTGCTCGGCCGTGCCGCCGAGGTCACCAGCAAGGAGTCGATCGCGAACGTGGCGACGATCTCCGCGCAGGACTCCACGATCGGCGACCTGATCGCCGAAGCGATGGAGCGCGTCGGTCGCGACGGTGTCATCACCGTCGAGGAAGGCTCGATGCTCACCACCGAACTGGACGTGACCGAAGGTCTCCAGTTCGACAAGGGCTTCATCTCGCCGAACTTCGTCACCGACCTGGAGGGTCAGGAGTCCGTCCTTGAGGACGCGTACATCCTGGTCACCACCCAGAAGATCTCGGCGATCGAGGAGCTGCTGCCGCTGCTGGAGAAGGTCCTGCAGAACAGCAAGCCCCTGCTGATCATCGCCGAGGACGTGGACGGCCAGGCGCTCTCCACCCTGGTGGTCAACTCGCTGCGCAAGACCCTCAAGGTCTGCGCGGTCAAGGCCCCAGGCTTCGGTGACCGGCGCAAGGCGATGCTCCAGGACATCGCGATCTCCACGGGCGCCGAGCTGGTCGCCCCGGAACTGGGCTACAAGCTCGACCAGGTCGGCCTCGAGGTGCTCGGCACCGCGCGGCGCGTCGTGGTCGACAAGGAGAACACCACGATCGTCGACGGCGGTGGCCAGAAGGCCGACGTCGCCGACCGGGTGTCCCAGATCCGCAAGGAGATCGAGGCCTCCGACTCCGACTGGGACCGGGAGAAGCTGGCCGAGCGGCTGGCGAAGCTCTCCGGTGGCATCGCCGTCATCAAGGCCGGCGCGGCGACCGAGGTCGAGATGAAGGAGCGCAAGCACCGCATCGAGGACGCCATCGCGGCGACCAAGGCTGCGGTCGAGGAGGGCACTGTGCCCGGCGGCGGCGCCGCCCTGGTGCAGATCCTCTCGGTGCTCGACGACGACCTGGGCTTCACCGGTGACGAGAAGGTCGGCGTCTCGGTCGTGCGCAAGGCGCTCGTCGAGCCGCTGCGCTGGATCGCCCAGAACGCCGGTCACGACGGCTACGTCGTGACCCAGAAGGTCGCCGACCTCACCTGGGGCAACGGCCTCGACGCCGCCAAGGGCGAGTACGTCGACCTGGTCAAGGCCGGCATCATCGACCCGGTGAAGGTGACCCGTAACGCGGTCACCAACGCCGCCTCGATCGCCGGTCTGCTGCTCACCACGGAAAGCCTCGTGGTCGAGAAGCCGGAGCAGGCCGAACCGGCCGCCGCCGGCGGGCACGGCCACGGTCACGGCCACCAGCACGGCCCGGGCTTCTGATCCGGTAGCGACACCCGTTCCGGGGCACACCGCCGTACGGCGGTGTGCCCCGGAACGTTCTTGTCGGCCGGTAGGTCATTACCGAACGCTGACGTTGTTGGCGACCGGGCGAGATGATCGCGCACACTGGGCCGATGAGCACCACGTCACGGCGGTACGCCGCGCTGGCCGGCATCACCGCCGCCGCCGTCGCGATCGGGATCGCCGAACCGGTCGCGGTGTTGACCGGCCCCCGGTCAGCACCCCTGGTCGCGGTCGGCGGGGCCATCGTCGACGCCGTCCCCGAGTCACTCAAGCAACTCGCCATCGACCTCTTCGGCACCGCCGACAAGATTGCGCTCCTGGTCGGCACGGCCGTCCTGCTGGGCGGCTTCGCCGCGCTGTTCGGCGTACTGGCGGTTCGCCGGCTGGCACTCGGCCTGGCTGGCATTGGCGCGTTCGGGGCCATCGGCGTGGCCGCCGCGTTGACCCGTTCCGGGGCGGACCTCGCCGACGCACTGCCGTCCCTGGTCGGCGCCGGTCTCGGCGCCCTGGTGCTCTGGCTGTTCATCGCCGGACCGTTTGAAATGAACCCCTGGTCCTGGTCACCACCCACGCCCGCCGCTGGTCCGCCTTCGTCCGGGGCTTCCGTGCCGCCTGCGGCTGGCGGTTCGGTGCCGCCCGCCGCTCCGGCGTCGGGGTCCTCGTCCGGGCCGACGGCGGCCGTCGAGCCGGTCGCACCTGCCGACGTGGACCCGGAGTCACGGCGGCGCTTCCTCACCGGGAGCGGGGTTCTGCTCGGCACAGCCGTGGTGGCCGGCCTCGGCGGGCGCTGGCTGGCGGGCCGGCGCGGCGTGTCCGCAGCCCGAGACGCGATCCGCCTGCCCGCGCCGGTCGCCCCCGCGCCGGCCGTGCCGGGCGGCGCGAACCTCTCACTGGCCCAACTCGCGCCGTACGTCACCCCGAACTTCGGGTTCTACCGGATCGACACCGCGCTGGTGGTGCCCCAGGTCGACCCGGACACCTGGCGGCTGCGGATCCACGGGCGAGTCGGTAAGGAGCGCACCTACAGCTACGCGGATCTGCTGGCCCGACCGCTGGTCGAGCGGTACGTCACCCTGGCCTGCGTCTCCAACGAAGTGGGTGGGGACCTGATCGGCAATGCCCGCTGGCTCGGCGTACCCCTGCGGGAACTGCTCGACGAGGTCGAACCCGACGACGACGCCGACCAGGTCGTAGGTCGGTCGGTCGACGGCTGGACCTGCGGCACCCCCACCGCCGCACTACGCGACGGACGGGACGCGCTGCTGGCCGTCGGGATGAACGGCGAGCCGCTGCCGGTCGAGCACGGCTTCCCGGTCCGGATGGTGGTGCCCGGCCTCTACGGCTACGTGTCCGCCTGCAAATGGGTCACGGAACTGGAACTGACCCGGTTCGCTGACTTCGACGCGTACTGGGTGCCGCGCGGCTGGTCCCGCCAAGGGCCGATCAAGACCCAGTCACGCATCGACACCCCCCGGAGACGCAACCGGCTGACCGCCGGGCCGGTGACAGTCGCCGGGGTCGCCTGGGCGCAGCACCGAGGCATCAGCCGAGTCGAGGTACGCGTCGACGACGGCCAGTGGCAGGAAGCCACGCTGGCCCCCACCGTGTCCGTGGACACCTGGGTGCAGTGGTCCTGGCGCTGGGACGCCACACCGGGTGAACACCGGCTTCAGGTCCGCGCGACGGACGCGACTGGTGAAACCCAAACCGAACGTACGCAGGACGTCGTCCCGGATGGCGCCACCGGCTGGCATAGCGTCACCGTCACCGTCCGCTGACCCCGGCACAGCGTCACCTTCCGGGGTGGTCGGCGGCTGTGCTCGCAACCTGCTGTGCTGGTCGGCGGTCTGTGTCCTCGACCCGGTTGTGTGGGGTCGGTGGTCTGTGTCGGCGACCCGGTTGTGTGGGTCAGCGGCTGGTGCTCGCGACCTGCTGTGTGGGTCGGCGGTTTGTGCCGGCGACCTCGCCTGCGGGTCCGTGGGCGAGCTGCCGTGCGGGTCGGCTGGCTGCGTCCCTGGCCTGGCCTGAAGGCTTCCGCGACTGTCCTTCGGGACAGCATCCAGTTGATTGACCGGCAATCTCCAGACACGGCATGTAGATCTTGGACACTTTCCGTTAGCACAGGACGGAAAGTGTCCAAGATCTACAGAAGAATGCCGCTAGCTGACGCCATCCGCCTCCGCCCGGTGAGCCCCGCAGCGCGACATCCTCACAATCGCGGCCGGCGGCGGGCGGCCGGCGGCCGGCGTTCAGCTGTCGGCATCCGCGTCCGACGGGTCCGGCATCGGGCGGTCGGCGGTTGGCATCCGCGTCCGGCATCGGGCGGTCAGCATCCGCGTCCGACGTCCTGCATCCGCGTCCGACGTCCTGCATCCGCGTCCTGCGTCCGGCGGTCGAGCGGTCCGCAGTCGGTGGTCGGTGGTCGGCGGTCCAGGGTCGGCGGTTGGTGGCCGGCGTATGGCGGTCAGTGGCTGGTGTTTCGGCCGTCGGCGCGGTGCCGGTCGGGTGGCGGCTCGTGGTCCGAGGTCTTGCGGTAGGTGTCTGTTGGTCGGCCTCGTGGGGTCGGGCGGTCGGTGTTCTTCGGTGGTGCCGTGCGGTGGTGCTGACGTGCGGTGGTGCTGACGTGCGGTGGTGCTGGTGTGCGGTGGCGCTGGTGGTCAGCTGTTCCAGTGCTGGGCGACGAGGTCGGTGGCCTGCTGCTCCCACTGCGCGTAGGCGTCCGGGTACGCCGAGACCTGTACGGTCTGGGCGGCCTGGGTCAGCGGCATGTCCTGCCACCCGTCGACCTGCTTCAAACCCTTGAGGAACGCGGTGGTGGAGTACTCGGGGTCGGTGATCTGCTCCGGCGTACCCCAACCACTGGACGGGCGCTGCTGGAACAGGCCCAGCGAGTCGTGGTCGTTGGCGTCGCCGAGGTGGCCGAGGTTCTCCAGCTTCGACTCCTGCAGGCTCGTCGCGATCGAGATGACCGCGGCCCGCTCGGGGAGGCCGGCCTTCTTGGTGGCGGCGATGATGGCCTTGACGTTGGCGGTCTGCTCACCGTTGAGGGTGATGTGCGACTGGTCGCCCTGCGGCTTCGACGCCGACTACTGCACGGCGACCGCGACCGGCTTGGCATCCACGGGGTTGGCGTGGGCGGCGATCGGGCCGGCGAAGACACCACCGGCGAACGCGAGACCAGCAACGGACAGCATGCTCTTACGGAAGATCGTGTTCATGGGGGGTAGCTCCTTCGGGGGTAGGACACCCGCTATGCCGATCGGGGCAACGGCAATCACACGGGTGTGAGCACCTCGTCCGGCGCTGCACTGACAAAGGGGGGAAAGTCTGGGGGGTGACGC
>NZ_QGSZ01000351.1 GCF_003857055.1 Micromonospora inaquosa
CAGCCCCTCCCGGCGAACCGACGGGCGGGGCGGGATGTCGCTCGGGCCCGCAACGGGTACGGTTGCGGGAAGGCTCCGACGTTCGGGGTCGGCGTGGTCCGCCGCGACCGACTGCCCAGCGCCGGGCGCGAGGTATCCCTCTGGGGGAGGTGCGATGATCCTGCTACGCCGGGTGATCGGTGACGCACTGCGAGCGCGCCGACAGGGGCAGCAGCGCACGTTGCGTGAGGTCTCCACCGCCGCCAACGTCAGCCTCGGCTACCTCTCCGAGATCGAACGGGGGCACAAGGAACCGTCGAGCGAGCTGCTCGCCGCGATCTGTGACGCCCTCGGCGCCCGCCTCTCCGAGCTGCTGCGTGAGGTGAGCGACACCGTGGCGCTCGCCGAGCAGATGCCCGAGGTGCTCGTCTCGATGCAGGACGAGCCGGCCGACGCCGCAGCCAAGAGCACCAACCGTGGTGTCCGTCAGGTCACCTCCGACGGCAAGGTCGCTGTCTCGGTCCGCCAGGACTCGCCGCTCAAGGCCACCTTGCGCAGCACCCGGGTCCGCCCGACCGAGCGCGACCGGGACGTGGTCTGCGCCGCCTGACCCGATCCGGTTGACCATGGGCGGGGTGGCCCCGGCCGCGTAGGGTTGCTCGCAGGAGCCGCCGGTGCTGTCGACCGCCCGGTACGGATGCCTCATTGGCGTTCGGCTGGGACGATGGAGACCGGCCGGTAACGGTCGGTCGGTTCAGCCGGCCCGGCCCTGGTGGAGCGACGCTACTGAGGGGATACCACGGAGATGGCGAACCCGTTCGTCAAGGGTTGGAACTACCTGATGGCACTCTTCGGTGCGAAGATCGACGAGCATGCCGATCCCAAGGTGCAGATCCAGCAGGCCATCGAGGATGCCCAGCGGCAGCACCAGGCGCTGGTCCAGCAGGCTGCCGCGGTGATCGGCAACCAGCGTCAGCTGGAGATGAAGCTGTCCCGGCAGATGTCCGAGGTCGAGCGGTTGCAGGGCAACGCCCGGCAGGCCCTGGTGCTGTCCGACCAGGCCCGGGCCAAGGGCGACGAGGCCGAGGCGGTGCGCTTCGAGCAGTCCGCGCAGACGCTGGCCAGCCAACTCGTCTCCGCCGAGCAGGCCACCGAGGACCTGAAGACCCTGCATGACCAGGCGCTGGGTGCCGCCGCCCAGGCCCGCCGAGCGGTCGAGAACAACTCGATGATCCTCCAGCAGAAGCTCGCCGAGCGCACCAAGCTGCTCAGTCAGCTGGAGCAGGCCAAGATGCAGGAGACGGTGGCCCGCTCGCTGGAGTCGATGTCGTCGCTGACCGCGCCGGGCACCACCCCGTCGCTGGACGAGGTGCGCGACCGCATCGAGCGGCGGTACGCCAACGCGATGGGCCGCGCCGAACTGGCCGGCAACTCCGTCGAGGGCCGTATGTTGGAAATCCAGAAGGCCACGATCGACTCGGCCGGCTCGGCCCGGCTGGAGCAGATCCGGTCCAGCATGGCGGGGGAGCAGCTCGGCGGCGCGACCCAACGACCGGCCGTGCCACAGGCCGAGAAGACCGGCCCGGCCAACGACCCGACGGCCGCCGCCCGGCTGGACGAACTGCGCGCCAGCATGGCTCGCGAGCGGGGCACCGGCGACCCGACCGCTGCCGGCTGAACGACCGGACCGAGGAGGTCACTGTGGCAGACGAGCGGACCCGGTACTTCCGGCGGCTGGGTCGGCTTCGCCGGTCGGCCCGACGGTGGAGCGTGCTGGCCGGTGGGCTCGGCGGGGCGGCGG
Organism: Micromonospora inaquosa; assembly: GCF_003857055.1. GTDB lineage: Bacteria > Actinomycetota > Actinomycetes > Mycobacteriales > Micromonosporaceae > Micromonospora > Micromonospora inaquosa. The sequence continues at coordinate 1,781 of NZ_QGSZ01000351.1, forward strand.
CGGTGCTGACTCCGTACGCCGGCCTTGGTCTGCCCGACGCGGCCTGGGCCGGCGCCGCGGGCAGTGCCATGGCGCTCGCCGCCTGGCGTTGGATCGACGTGCGCGCGCTGGCCGCCCAGCCGGCGCCCCCCGAGCTCGACCCGGCCGAGGCGGCAGCCCGGTCGCGGGCCCGGTTGATCGCCGCTGTCGAGCGGCTGCCGGTCGGCCCGGGCGTGCTGGCCGAGGTGCGCCGGGTCCGTTCCCGGATCGCGCTGCGCGGCACCAGCGCCGGGGAGCAGTGGGCCCGACTGGACCGGGCGGCGCTCACCCTGGCCGGGATGGCACCCCGGCTCACCGGGCTGGCCGAGCCGGCGGTCCTGGAGGCCGCCGCCGCCGACCGCTCGCTGCGCGACCTGGCCGCCCGGGTGGCCAGCGTCGAACGCGCGCTGCGGTTGGCCCCGGCCGACGCTCGGCCGCCGTTGGCCGAGGCGCACGGCGCGCTGACCGCTCAACTGGAGGGTGGGGTGGCGGCGTACGAACGGCTGGTGGTCGCCGCCGCCGGCTATCTGGCCGAGGACTCCCGACCGGAGACCGCCCACCCGGCCGCCGACCGGCTCACCGAGGCGACCGACCTGCTGCACGGGGTCGCCGGTGCCCTCGCCGAGCTGCGGGCCGTCGGCACCCCGCTGCGCGCGCCGACGCGCTGACCTGGGGCACCCGGGACCGGCCCGACGCCCTGACCGGCACCCCCCGGGACCGCGCCCTGACGCCCTGACCGGGCACCCGGGGACCGCGCCTCGGCGCGATGACCGAGGCACCACCGCGACCGCCGCCCCGACCTCGGGCGGGTCACTGTGGTGTCGTCACCACGACCGGCCCGGTGTACGGCGAGGTGCCCACGACGTTGAACGACCGGATCCGGTAGTGGTAGGTGACGCCCCGGGAAAGACCCGTGTTGGTGAACCCGCGACCGGTCACCGTGAAGGTGGCCACCTCCTGCTCGAAGGCCGGGTCGAGGGCCCGCTGCACGGTGAACCCGGACCCCGGGCCGCCGGGGGTGCTCGCCGCCCAGGCCAGGGTCACCGTCGCGGTGTCCGGTCCCGGTGCGCTGGCGGCGGCGCTCACCCCGCTGGGGATGCCCGGTGCGGGTGGCGAGGTCACCGTGGCGACCGTCGACCACGCCGAGGCCGCGCCCAGGTAGGTGGTCCGCACCCGGTAGTAGTACGTGGTGTCCGGTGCGACCGTGGCGTCCAGGTGGTTGTCGCCGACGCCGATCGCCGTGGTACCCGGGCCGCTGGTGAACGTCGGGTTGGTGGCCCGTTGCACGTCGATGCCGGTGGCGAACGACCGGTTCGTCCAGCGCAGCGCCACCCGCAGCGGCGCGGCCGGCGGGAGCGTCGCCACCAGACCGCTCGGCGCGGCCAGGTGCACCGAGGCGGGCACCCCGTTCGACCAGGACGAGTAGCTGACCGCGTTCTCCGCCCGGATCCGGTAGTGGTAGGTCACCTCGGGGGTGACTGTCGCGTCGGTGTAGCGGGTGGCGGCGGCCGCGACGGTGATCGTGGTGACGTCGCCGCCGAAGGTCGCGTCGGTGGCCCGTTGCAGCAGGTGGCTGGTGGCGGCGGGTCGCCCGCCGTTGCTGGTCCAGGCCAACGCGATCGCGGGTAGCGCGGTGGCTGAGCCGGGCACCGGGGTGGCGGTCAGCCCGGTCGGTGCCTTCGGTGCCACCCGCAGCACCAGCGGTCGGGTCATCCCGCCGTCTCGATGACCGGCGAGCTGGCTGTGCCAGCGGTACTCCCAGCCCAGGTTGACCAGTTGGTTGACCACCGTTGCGGGTCGCCCGTCGGCCGGGCTGACGGGCGTCGAGCCGGTCCGCGCGCCGGCCGGGCGACCCGGGTCGAGCAGCCGGACGCTGTCGCCCAGCTTGAACGGCAGCACCGGCGCGACCGGTCGCAGCGCCACCACCACGTCCTCCCGGGGGTTGACCCGGACGATTCCCTTCCAGCCGAGCTCCGTGCCGTGCGGGAGTCGCAGCGTGCCGTCCCAGCCCACCCGGTTGATCACCTGTAGGTCGCAGCCGTCGACCTGCAACGGCTCGGTCTGCCGGACGTTGCCGCTGATCCGCCAGAGTTGCGTGCCGTCGGTGGGGGCGCCCACCGGCACGGCGGTGTCGGTGGCGAAGAGCACCTCGGTGACCGGGTCGGTCACACCGAGCGGCAGCGCCGTCTGGTGGAGCGGCCCGGCGTGCGGGTGCCCGACGCCGAGCCGGCCCACCAGCCGGCCGTGGTCCGGCTCGAAGATCTGCTGTGCGGTCTTGACCGCGATCGGCAGGGTCACCGGGCCGGTGCCGGCTGTCGGCGTGAACGTCACAGTGGTGGCGTGCACCGGCACCGTCGTCTGCGCCGCGGTCCGGGTGCCGAACGCCGGGTCGTACGCCGGCTGCGGGACGATCGGCGGGCGCTGGCTGGCCGCGTACGCCTGGGGTAGGCGTTCGCGCAGCCGGTTCAGGTCGTACGGCGGCGCGGGCGTCCCGGCGACCCGGAACTGGAGCAGGGTGCGGGTGTTCGGGCCGTACCCCGGTTCGGTTGGCGGCGGGCCGCCGTCGACGCTGCGGTCCGGGGCGTCGGTGTGCTGGTCGTAGCGGGGGTCGAAGCCGGGCAGTGGGGCCGGGGCGTCGTTGTACAGGATCAGCGTGGTGCCCGGTGGCACGGCGGAGAAGTCGACGAGCACGTCGGCCCGCTCACCCGGGGCGAGCAGCAGGGTGTGCCCGTCGACGTTCAGCACTGTCGGGTCGAGCCGGTCGTACCGGTAGCCGATCGGTCGGTTCGGCAGCACCACCGGCGCCGGCAGGAGGCCGGCCTCGTTGCCGATCTGGATGAACTCCGGGCCGGCGGCGCTCGGGGCCGGCACACCGCCGTCGCGTCCGTCGGTCGGCCACCCCGCCGGACGGTCCGCCGCGCGCGCGGCGGGCACCATCGGCACCTCGCCGACGTCGGGGTCGGCGAGCGCGCCGTCGACCGTCCACATCGCCGCGTCGGAGCGGGCGCGGTAGAGCTGGAGGTTGAGGCTGCGGTCCAGGCAGGCGTTGAGGATCCGGAACCGGTACGTGCGCGGTCCCACCTCCAGGTACGGGTAGGCGACGCCGTTGACGAGCGGGGTGTCGCCGTACGCCTCGGGGACGGCCGACGGGTGCGGCACGCCGGGGCTCAGCGGCGGTTCGTTCGGGGCGCCGACCGGGTCGTGGTACGGGTTCGGCACCCAGCCGTCGGCGTGGGCGTCGTGCGGGGCGGAGTCGCGGGTCCAGGGGCCGTAGTCCCACCGGCCGGTGAGGTTGCGTCCGCCGGACCGGTAGGGGTTCTGCCGGGGTTGGTAGACGTGCGGGTGCCAGAGGCTTCCTCGGGCACCCCACCGTTCCCGGTCCCAGGTCGGGTCCTCGGCGGCGAGTTGGGTGTCGTCCGGAACGAACGTCTTGTCCTCGATCACCAGGGGCACCTGGTCGGCCGGTAGCACCGCGTCGGCGACGAGCTGGTCCTCGGCCGGGTCGGTGAGCAGGTAGAGCGCGAGCTGTCCGGCGTAGACGGTGAGCCGGGCCAGGCCGAGGGTGTTGTCGTGCAACCACAGCAGCCGGCCGCTCTGCTCGTTCGGGAAGTAGAGGGTGGTGGCCCCGGCGCCGGGTGCCGGCATGTCCGGCACGTGGGCCAGGCCGGGTCCGGTCGGGTACGGGGTGATCTCCCCGGCCGGGGTGATCCACTGCCCGGGGTTGCCGGCGCTGGTCCAGCCGGTCTGCGCCCCGGCCAGGTGCAGCACGGCCCGGTTCTGCGGGTAGGGCGCCGGCCCGTCCAGCGGGCCGAGGCCGGCCCCCTCGATGGTGTCGTCGACCGGCAGGAACAGTTCGCCGGCCCGGCCGGTGGGGAGTTGGTTGATGAACTTCACCCGGACCGGTCGGCCTCGACGGGCGAGGATCATCGGCCCGAGGTGCCAGGGGCGCTCCGGCGGCACCAGGGTGTTGTGTCCGGCCGGGTCGGTGCCCAGGTTGAGCTGCCGGTAGCCGCGCAGCCGGGTGGCCGGCAGGTCCCGGTGCAGGCGCTGGGCGTACTCCTGTAGGCCGATCTCGTAGTAGTCGCAGCCCGGATAGCTGATGGTGTCCGGTGCGGCCACCGGCAACCGGCTGCCGAGATCGCCGTGGCCCGGCTGGCCGGGCAGGGGCAGCGGGTCGACGAACTTGCGCAGCCCGGTCCCGGCTGCCACCTGCCCGTCGGGGTCACGGGTCGGACGAGGGCTGTGGGCGAAGTTGGGCACGGGCCCGAAGTAGCGGGGCACGACGGCCGGGTCCAGGCTCGGTGTCGCAACGGCCTCCTCGGCGGTACGCGCGGCCGGCACGGACGCCACCCGGCCGTTGGCGCTGGCGTCGGTGTCGCGGGTGGTCCGCGCGAAGAAGGTGGAGCGGAGCCTGCGGAACATCGCCATGACTCTCCCCGGTTCGGGGCGCGAGGTCCGCCACCCCGGCGTGGGGAACCTCGGCACTCTGCTGACGGTCGGTGAGCGCTCAACCGCAGCATGCGACTCCGGCGGCCGGTTAGGAATTACCCAATCGTCCGTTTCTGCGATGGATCCTGTCTGGTGAGAGCCTGGTCAGCCGGATGGCGGCGGGCCCGGGCGCTCGGGCTGGCAGACCGGGCACCAGTAGGTGACCCGTTCGCCCAGCTCCTCCTTGCGGATCGCGGTGCCGCAGCGGCGGCAGGGCTGGGCGCGGCGGCCGTACACGTAGCTGGTCTGCCCCCGGTGCAGCGAACCGGTGCTGCTCTGCGTCCACCGACCGCGGTTGGCGGCGAGCAGCCGTTGTGCGAGGGCCACCAGGCCCGGCAGGTCGGGCACCTCGACGACCGGGGTCCACGGTGACACGCCACGCAGGAACAGCACCTCGCACTTGTAGAGGTTGCCCACGCCGGCCAGGTTGCGCTGGTCGAGCAGCGCCTCGCCGATGGTCTGCTCCGGGTGGTCGGCGAGCCGACGGACCGCCTCGGCCGGGTCCCAGTCCGACCCGAGCAGGTCAGGGCCGAGGTGACCGACCAGTTGCTCCTCCTCGGCGGTCGGCACCAGGGTCAGGTCGTGGAGGTGGTAGCCGACCGCGACAGCGCCGGGGCTGCGCAGCACCACCCGGATCAGGTGCGCGGGTCGGCCGCTCCAGCGTTCCCCCGGGGCGTACGCCCGCCAGGCGCCGTCCATCCGCAGGTGGGAGTGCAGGGTCCAGTGCTCCTCGGTCGGGGCGCTGAGCCGCAGCAGCAGGTGTTTGCCCCGGCTGGCCGACTCGCGGACGGTCCAGCCGGTGAGATCCGTGGTCGCGAGTTGCGGAACCCGGAAGTCACTGCCGGTGATCCGCGCGCCGGTCAGCGCGCGGTGCAGCACGCGCGCGGTGTTCCAGACGGTGTCGCCTTCGGGCACCCTGCCATCCTCCCTCTGTCGAGCAAGATTCGCATGTGTCGCTATTTGTACACAGGTTCCTCATGATCTCCTGACATGCGAAAGTCAGGGGGTTCTGAGGAGAATGCCCATGACGCGACCGCGTTGTCGTATCCCATCCGTCGCCCTCATCGCCACCCTCGCCCTCCTGCTCACCGCAGCGCTCCTGCCCGCCACCGGTAACGTCCCGGCCGCCCCCGCCGGTGCACCGATCGCCCTCGTCGCCGCCGCACCCGGCGACGAACGATGGAGCGCCGACCTCACGATCGTCGACCGCGACGATGTCAACGTCCGGCGCACCGCCGCCGGCCTGCGCCTGCGGGAGGCCCGGTCCACCGGGCGCGGCGCCCGCAGCCCGCACAGCGCGGTCGCCGAAGGGATGCTGCTGACCGCGCCCCGCACCCTCGCCCGGCCGGCCACCCGGGTCCGCGCCGAGATCAACGCCGCGATCCCGGCCGGGGCGACGGTGGAGGCGCAGGTCCGCGGCTGGCGGGCCGCCGGCTGGACGGAGTGGCGGGCCGCCGGCGCGGTCTTCGACCGGCCGGTCCTGCGGGTGCAGACCCGGGTGGTCCTCACCGCCCCCAATGGTGGCGCGACGGCGACGGTACGCGGCGTTCGGCTCACCGCCGACGCGAACGCCGCCGTGTCCGCCGCCACGCCCGGCCGCACCTACCGGGTGTACGCCACCCGCATCGGGCTGGTCGGTGAGCTGACCGCCAACGGTCGTACCGTGCAAACCCGGGACCACTTCGCGGCGCTGCCGTCGCGGCGCGGTCTCTCCCCGCTCAACACAGGCGACTACACCGTGCGGGTCTGCACCACCAGCGGCTCCCGCTGCGAGTACGCCCCGGTCTGGGACGTCGGACCGTGGAACACCCGCGACGACTACTGGAACCCCTCATCGGTGCGGGAAAACTGGAAGAACCTGCCGCAGGGGCGGCCCGAGGCGCAGGCCGCCTACCAGACCGGCTACAACGGCGGACGGGACCAGTTCGGGCGGACCGTGCTCAACCCGGCCGGCATCGACCTGGCCGACGGCACATTCTGGGACGGGCTGCGGCTGACCACCAACGCCTGGGTGGACGTCGCCTACCTGTGGACCGGAGGCGGGCCGCGCGGCGTGGTCGGTGACGGGCCGCTCAACATCCGCACCGGGGCGAGCACGTCGTACGCGGTCCGTGGTCTCGCCGCCCAGCTGGCCCACGTGCCGATCCAGTGCTACGTCACCGGCCAGTCCGTCGCCGGCCCCTACCGCACCACCACCCGCTGGAACCGCCTGGCCAGTGGGCAGTACGTCAGCCACGCGTACATCTCCAGCGTGTACGGCGGCAGCGTGCCGGCCTGCTGAGCCACGCTCACCCCGTCGGGCGCCGCGTCAGCGTCAGGGGCGCTCGTCGGGACGAGCCGTCCGCACCATGTCCTGGTAGCGCGGGTGGCTGGCACCGTAGACGGCGTAGTTGAGACGGGCGTGCGTGAGGCTCAGGTCGCCGTTGGGGCCACCCCGGACGGCGTCGGCGTCGGCGTCGGTCTGACCGTCGTCGGTCCAGAAACAGACAGGGCAGGTCCCCCCGCCGGTCCGGGATGCACAGCAGGGACAGCCCACAGGAACCACATGCTCACCCACCGGAGAAGCATTCCACAGTCGAACATCCGCCCGAAACCCGCAGGAGGTCCCCCGGAGACGCCGCGAGGAGGTCTGCGGCCCGCCCGCCGTTGACAGCGACCGCGACCAGACCGGCCGAGTCGACGTACGTCACCAGGCCACCGGCCGGGGCGTCGCCGAAGGTCCGCCCGTGCACCGCCGCATGGACTGGCGCGGTGTCCGGCGGACCAACCCGGAGCGTGGCCGGCAGCGGGTCGAGCAACTCGGCAGGTGCGGCCAGTTGGACGTTGCCGAAGTGGTCCACGGTCAACACCTCGGCGGTGAATCCGTCGGCGTCCCGGGTCACCGTCGGCGTCGGCAGCCGCACCAACCCGGCCGGGTCGACCGGCGGGCCCGCCTCGGCGAGCGGCGCGCCGAGCGCCAACCGGGCCGCCACCGGCGCGAAGACGTCCCGGCCGTGGAACGTGCCGGACACCCGGGCGGCCAGCCAACGCGGCTCGGTCAGCTCGACCGCGTCGGTCACCCCACCGAGCGCGGCGGCGGCGTCCACGAGCAACCCGTTGTCCGGGCCGACCAGCAGCCCGCCCGGGGCGGCCAGCGCGACCCCCCGCCGGGCGGTGCCCACGCCCGGGTCGACCACCGCCACGTGCACCCCCACCGGCAGGTACGGCACGGTCTGCGCCAGCACCGCGGCACCCCGCCGGACATCGCCCGGCGGCACCAGGTGGGTCACGTCGATCACCCGGGCGGTCGGCGCGATCCGGGCGACGACCCCGTGACAGGCGGCCACGAAGCCGTCGGTGAGGCCGTAGTCGGTGGTCAGGGAGATCCAGGGCACGGCGGACATGCCCGCAGGCTAGTGGAACCAGGCGTGCTGGCGGATACGAGACAGCGCAGTGACCGACCGGCCCCTCCCGTCGCCGGACGACGTTGGGCAGACTGCCCTGGTGACAATTCGGAGCCTGCCCGCCGTCGGAATCCTGCTGGTAGCCGTAGCCGTCACCGCCGGCTGCGGCGGTGACGACGCCGACCCGTCGAGCGCGGCCCCCACCGCCTCGTCATCCTCGGCCCCGGCGGCGACCGCTCTCCCGAGCGCGCCGACGCCCTCGGCGGTGCCGCCCACCGCCAGCGGTGCCGCGACCCCGGCGGCCCCGCCGGCGGCCCCGCCGTCCGTCGCGCCGGAAGGGCCCACGCAACGCCGGCCGGCCAGCCCACCACCGGTGGTGCTGCCCCAGCGCCCGACGGGTGCGCCCGGGGCCACCCAGGTCATCATCGCGTTCAAGGCCGCCGGCCTGAAGGTGTCGCACCCGAAGGACCGCTCGGTCGACTGTGGGCCGGACGGCCTCGGCCTCGGCTGCTCCGAGCTGATCGCCACCGACGCCGTCACGGTGTACGTGTTTCCCGACGAGACCAGCGCCAGCGACATCGCCGAGACGTGGGGCGGCCAGTCGTACCGGCGCGGTGCGGTGGTGCTCAACTACCTTGAGGCGAAGACCCCGGCCGCCGACCGGTCCCGCTACGAGAAGGTGCTCAACGGCCTCGGCTGAGCACCACTCACAGGAGGGGTGGCTCCGGCCGCCGCCGGGTCAGCCGCGCAGGCGCAGGCCACGGGGGGTGGCCCGGAAGCCGGCAGCGGTCAGCGCGTCCCGCAGCGGCGAGGAGTGCACCGCCTCGCCGTCGGCCCGCTCCACCGACATCGCGCCCAACGCCCCGGAGTGGACGGCGTCGGCGAGCGCCTTGCCGGCCGCGGCGAGCATGTCGGTGTCGTCGCTGAAGGAGAGCAGCGTCCGACCGCCGCGTTCGACATAGAGGACGAGGTCACCGCCGACCTGCACCACCAGGGCGCCCGCCTTGCGGCCGGCCCGGTGCCCGGTCGCCGGGGTGGCCCCGTCGCCGGAGTCGACCACCCGTTCCGGCCAGGGCAGCGCCGCGCCGTACGGGTTGGCCGGGTCCGTCGCGGCGAGCACGGTGGCCCCCGCGCCCCGCCCCCGGGCACCGTCGGTCGGCTCCGCCAGCGCGCGCAGCCGGTCCACCGCACCGGGTACGGCGAACTGTGCCGCGCCGAGCCCTTCGACGAAGTAACCCCGGCGGGCCGCGCCGCGCTCCTCCAGCGCCGACAGCACCGGGTAGACCGCCGAGAACCCGCCGACCACCTGCTCGGCCATCACCGCGCCCCGGGTGACCACCCCGTGGCGCTCAAGCAGCAGGTCGGCGAGCGCGGCGGCCCGCCGGGTCGGATCGAGATCCCGTTCCGGGAGACGTGACCAGCGGCCGGCGACCGTCGGCGGGCCACCGCGGGTCGGCAGCGCCACCCGACCGGGCCGCCGGTAACGGGTGCGGGGCGCGGACGGCCGGGAGCGGTGGGCGCCGCCAGCGCCGAGCACCGTGCGCAGCGGGGCCAGGGTGTCGTTGGTGAGGTGCCCGGCCCACACCAGATCCCAGATCACTGCGGTCAACGCCGCGTCGTCTGTGGAACCGACCCGGCCGGCCAGTGGGCGGAAGAACAGCGCCTGCCCGTCACCGAGCGCGTCGAGCACCGCATCGTGCAGCGGGGTGCGGGTCAACGCCTCGTCGGGCGGCGGGAGCAGCAGTGGCGCGGCGTCCGCGTACGCCAGGGTGACCCAGCCGTCACCCCCGGAGATCGCGCCCGACCCGGCCCAGACCACCTCGCCGCTGGCGCACAACTCGTCGAGCTGGGCGGGGGAGTAGTCCGCGACCCGGGCGGGCAGCACCAACCGCTCCAGGGCGGACGCCGGCACCGCCACGCCCTGCAACTGCTCCACCGTGGCGGCGAGCGCCTCCACACCCCGGGCGGACGAGCCGACCTGCTGCCAGCGGGGCAGGAACGCGGCCAGAGCCCGGGGCGGCACCGGTTCGATCTCCCGGCGCAGCGCCGCGAGCGAGCGGCGGCGCAGCATCCGCAGCACCTCGGCGTCGCACCACTGGGCGCCGGCCGAATCCGGGGTGAACTCCCCGGAGACCACCCGCCCGGTGGCCCCCAGCCGGCGCAGGGCCTGCTCGACGACGAAGACGCCGAGCCCGAACCGGGCCGCGCAGCTGGCCGCGGCGAACGGCCCGTGGGTGCGGGCGTAGCGGGCCACCAGGTCACCGAGCGGATCGGCCACCGGGGCGAGGTACGCCTCGGCCACCCCCATCGGCAGCGCCACGCCGAGGGCGTCACGCAGGCGGGCGGCGTCCTCCACGCCCACCCAGCGCTGCTCACCAGCGATCCGGACCCGAAGCACCCGGCGGGTCGCCTCCAGCTCACTGAGCCACGCCTGCGGCGCACCCCGCTCGGTCAACTCGGCGTCGCTCAGGTCACCGAGCACCCGCAGCAACTCGACGACGTCCTCGGCGTCGCGGGGGCGGCGCTGCTCGGTCAGCCACCGCAGTTGCCGGTCGGTCTCGGTGAGCACCGCCGGGTCGAGCAACTCGCGCAGGTCGACCCGGCCGAGCAACTCGCCCAAGAGAGTGGAATCGAGGGCGAGCGCGGCGGCGCGGCGCTCGGCGAGCGGGGCGTCGCCCTCATAGAGGAACGCGCCGACGTAGCCGAAGAGCAACGACCGCGCGAACGGCGACGGCGCGCTGGTCTCCACCTCGACCAGCCGCACCTTGCGGGCGGTCAGGTCGCGCATCAGCCCGGCCAGCGCCGGCTGGTCGAAGACGTCCTGGAGGCACTCCCGGGCGGCCTCCAGGGTGACCGGGAAGTCCGCGTACTCGCGGGCGACGTCGAGCAGCTGCGCGGCGCGTTGGCGCTGCTGCCAGAGCGGTTGGCGGCGGCGCGGGTCGCGACGGGGCAGCAGCAGCGACCGGGCGGCGCACTCCCGGAAACGGGCGGCGAAGAGGGCGGAGGTGCCGACCGACTCCTCCACCAGTTGGGTGATCTCGTCGGGCTCGAAGACCACCACGTCGGCGCCGGGAGGCTCGTCGGCGGTGTCCGGAAGTCGCACCACGATGCCGTCGTCGGAGGGCATCACCTGGGCGTCCACCCCGTAACGCTCGGCCAGCCGGCGACCCACCGCGAGTGCCCAGGGACCGTTGACCCGGGCGCCGAGCACGCTGTGCACGGCCAGCCGCCAGTCGCCCAGCTCGTCGCGGAACCGTTCGACCACGACCGTGCGGTCGTCGGGCAGCGAGCGGGTGGCCTCCCGCTGCTCGCGCAGGTAGGCCATCAGGTTGCTGGCGGCCCAGTCGTCCAGCCCGCCGTCGCGCAGCGCGGCCAGTGCCGCTTCGTCGGTCTGTCGCAGCAGGGTGCGCACCCGGGCGCCGATGGCCCGGCCCAGCTCGACCGGCCGGCCCAGCTGGTCGCCCTTCCAGAACGGCATGCGCGCGGCCTGCCCCGGCGCGGGCGAGACCAGCACCCGGTCAGGAGTGATCTCCTCGATCCGCCAGGAGGAGGAACCGAGCAGGAAGACGTCACCGACCCGGGACTCGTAGACCATCTCCTCGTCCAGCTCACCGACCCGGGCAGCCCGCTCGGCCCCGGCCAGGAAGACCCCGAACAGGCCCCGGTCGGGGATGGTGCCACCGCTGGTCACCGCGAGTCGCTGCGCGCCGGGGCGGCCGGTGAGCAGGTCGGTGGCCCGGTCCCAGACCAGTCGGGGGCGCAGCTCGGCGAAGGCGGTGGACGGGTAGCGGCCGGAGAGCATGTCCAGCACGGCGTGCAGCGCCGAGTCGGGAAGCTCGGCGAAGGGTGCGGCCCGGCGGACCAGCACGGCCAGGTCGCCGAGCGCCCACGGCTCCAGCGCCACCATCGCGACGATCTGCTGGGCCAGCACGTCCAGTGGGTTGCGTGGGTAGTGCAGCTCCTCGATCGCGCCGTCGGTCATCCGTTCGGCGACCACCGCGCAGGAGAGCAGATCGCCGCGGTGCTTGGGGAAGACCACCCCACGGGAGACGGCGCCCACCTGGTGCCCGGCCCGGCCGACCCGTTGCAGCCCGGCGGCCACGCTCGGCGGCGCCTCGATCTGCACCACCAGGTCGACCGCGCCCATGTCGATGCCCAGCTCCAGGCTGGAGGTGGCCACCACCGCCGGGAGCTGGCCGGACTTGAGCGCCTCCTCGATGTGCTTGCGCTCCTCCCGGGAGACGCTGCCGTGGTGGGCGCGGGCGATCACGGGCGCCGCGCCGGTTGCCGCACCGGACTGAGCCATCACCTCGGCGGGTGGACGGTTGCGCACCGGGCTGGCGGGACCACCCCAGGGCTGCGTGTCGCCCGCCGCCGGGTCGTCGCCCGCCGACAACCCCTCCGGTACGACGATCGCGCCGTCGTCCGAGGCCACCGCCTCGGCGGCCAGCTCGTTGAGGCGGGCGCAGAGGCGCTCGGCGCTGCGGCGGGAGTTGGTGAAGACGATTGTCGAGCGGTGCTGCCCGATGAGGGTGAAGACCCGTTCCTCCACGGCCGGCCAGATCGACGCCCGACGTGGCCCGGGGCCGCCGAGGTCGTCCTCCGGTGGCTGTTCCTGCTCGTCCAGGCGGGTCATGTCCTCCACCGGGACCTGCACGCTGACCTCGATGGTCTTCGGGGTGGCCGGCTGCACCACGTCGACCGGGCGGGCGCCGCCGAGGAACTGCGCGCAGGCGTCGATCGGCCGGACGGTGGCCGAGAGCCCGATGCGCTGCGCCGGGGCGGGCAGCAGCTCGTCGAGGCGTTCGAGGGAGAGGGCGAGGTGGGCGCCGCGTTTGCTGCCGGCCACCGCGTGCACCTCGTCGACGATCACCGTCTGGATGCCGCGCAGCGAATCGCGGGCCGCTGACGTGAGCAGCAGAAACAGCGACTCGGGGGTGGTGATGAGGATGTCGGGCGGGGTGCGGGCGAAGGCTCTCCGCTCGTCGGCGGGCGTGTCGCCGGTGCGCATGCCGACGGTGATGTCGGGCGGTGCGACGCCGAGCCGGGTGGCCGCCTGCCGGATGCCGGCCAGCGGGGCGCGCAGGTTGCGCTCCACGTCGACGGCGAGGGCCTTGAGGGGGCTGACGTAGAGCACGCGGCACCGCTGACGGGCCTCGGTCGGTGCCGGCTCGCGGGCGAGTCGGTCCAGTGACCAGAGGAAGGCGGCGAGCGTCTTGCCGGAGCCGGTGGGCGCCACCACCAGCGCGTTGCGACCGGCGGAAACCGACTGCCAGGCACCGGTCTGCGCGGCGGTCGGAGCGGCGAATGCGTTGTCGAACCAGGCGCGGGTGGCCGGGCCGAACCCGGCGAGCACCGCGCCGGCGTCTGCGTCTGCCCCGGTCACCGGTTCATCGTGCCCCGCCGGTCCGACATCTACGAACGCGTCACGACGGAATGGGCGAGCAAATAGCAAAAAGCGTGGAACGTGCGCTTAATACGTTAAGTCTCACTTAACTGCTTGCTTCTGAGGAGCAACATAAAGTAACTTCACTCGCAACGCGAACCGGGGTGAGGGGATGTGATGGCCAGCGAGCAGCACACCGTCGAACCGGGCACCGACGTGCTGATCCGCAAGGTCGACAGCCACCTCGCCGCGCTCCGCGCCGGCCTGCACGGCCCCGAGCTCGAGCTCGCCGAACGTCTCGCCCGCTGCCTGCGCGAGCTGGTCCTCTGCACCGCCCAGGCCAGCGCCGCCGACCGGGGCCAGGTCCGCGTCGCCGTTCACTACTTCGTGCTGCGTCGCGAGAGTCGGGGCCGGTTGCTCTCGGTGCGATCGCTGACCGCCGCGGAACGCGTGGTCGACCGGGTCGCCCGCCAGCTCGGTCGCCCCGATCTGCTGAC
>NZ_QGSZ01000242.1 GCF_003857055.1 Micromonospora inaquosa
ATGTGGGCATATGTCGCCGCAGAAACTGCAAGATCGCGCGGCTGGGTGCGCGGGGCTGACCCGGGTCTGGGGGCTTTTCGGTGCTGGTGGATAGGGTTGTTGGGGGGACGGGGAAGGGAGTGCGTCGGTGAGGGTTCTGGCGGCGATGTCGGGTGGGGTTGACTCAGCCGTGGCGGCGGCGCGGGCGGTGGCGGCCGGACATGACGTGACCGGCGTGCACCTGGCGCTGGCCCGCAACCCACAGACCTACCGGACCGGGGCGCGCGGCTGCTGCACCCTGGAGGATTCTCGGGACGCCCGACGGGCGGCCGACGTGATCGGCATCCCGTTCTACGTGTGGGACATGGCCGACCGCTTCCACGAGGACGTGGTCGACGACTTCGTCGCCGAGTACGCCGCCGGCCGTACCCCGAACCCCTGCCTGCGCTGCAACGAGAAGATCAAGTTCGCGGCGGTGCTGGACCGGGCGGTGGCCCTGGGCTTCGACGCGGTGGTGACCGGGCACCACGCCCGCCTCGGCGCTGACGGGCTGCTGCGACGCAGCGTCGACATTGCCAAGGACCAGTCGTACGTGCTCGCCGTGCTCACCCGCGAGCAGCTCGACCGGTCGATCTTCCCGCTCGGTGACTCGACCAAGGCGCAGGTCCGCGCGGAGGCCGCCGAGCGTGGCCTGGCGGTGGCCGACAAGCCGGACTCGCACGACATCTGCTTCATCGCCGACGGGGACACCCGCGGCTTCCTCGCCGGTCGGCTCGGTGAGGCGCCCGGCGACGTGGTGGACGCGACCACCGGCGCGGTCGTCGGCAGTCACAGCGGCGCGTACGCGTACACGGTGGGGCAGCGTCGCGGGCTGCACCTGGACCGGCCCGCCCCGGACGGCCGACCGCGCTACGTGCTCTCCATCACCCCGAAGACCAACACGGTGACGGTGGGGCCGGCCGAGGCGCTGGAGGTGTCCGACGTGCACGCCGTACGTCCGGTCTGGACCGGCGGCGCACGTCCGGACGCGCCGGTCGAGTGCGAGGTGCAGTTGCGCGCCCACGGCGACGTGGTGCCGGCGACCGTCGCCTTCGACGGTGACCGACTGCACGCCGGGCTGCGCCGACCGGTGCGCGGCGTCGCCGCCGGCCAGGCCGTGGTGGCGTACCGACCGGACCCGGCCGGCGACGTGGTCCTCGGCTCCGCGACCATCACCGGCTGACCGCACGGCCTGGGGGTTCGCGGGATAGCCTTCGCCAGTGACAGATCAGGCGTGGCCCTGGCCGGCCGGCGCGGCAACCGGAATTGGTTCGCTGCCCGGCACCGACATCGGCGAGGCTCAGCGGGTGGTCCTCGGTGAGCTTCCCGAGCTGCCCCACCTGCCCGAGTTGCCGGCCCGTGGGCCCGGCGCCGACATGATCGGCAGGTCCGCCGGGCTGCTCGTCGAACTGCCCGTCGAGGTGTACGCGGGGCGGTGGCGGGTCGCCCCACGCCCGGGCCGCGACCTGCGTCGGGCCCGTGACCTGATGGAACGCGACCTCGACCAGCTCGCCGAGCAGGCCGAGGGGTACGCCGGGCCGATCAAGGTGCAGGCCGCCGGCCCGCTCACCCTGGCCGCCTCCCTGGAACTGCCGATCGGTGGCCGACTGCTGCGCGATCCCGGCGCGGTCCGCGACCTGACCGGCTCCCTCGCCGAGGGGCTGCGCGCGCACGTCGCGGCGGTCGCCCGTCGGCTGCCCCAGGCATCGGTGCTGCTGCAACTGGACGAACCGTCACTGCCGACGGTGCTGGCCGGGCGGGTGCCGACCGAGAGCGGGCTGGGCGCGTACCGGGCGGTCGACCCGGTGGACGCCGCCGCTCTGCTGCGCACGATCGTCGAGGCGGTCGGCGTGCCGACGCTGGTGCACTGCTGCGCCCCGGACGTGCCGCTGGAGCTGATCCGCTCCACCGGTGCCGTCGCGGTGGCCCTCGATCTCGACCAGGTCACCAAGCTGGACCCGCTGGGCGAGGCCATCGACGCCGGCCTCGGGCTGTTGGCCGGGGCAGCGCCGACGCGGCCGCCGTCGGCCGGTGGCGCGCCGACCTCCGCACAGATCGCCGATCGCGTACGCCAGGTCTGGGACCGCCTCGGCTTCCCCCGTCGGCAGCTGGCCGAGCAGGTGGTGGTCACCCCGGCCTGCGGCCTCGCCGGCGCCACCCCGGAGTACGCACGCGCGGTGCTCGCCGCGTGCCGGGACGCCGGCCGGCGGCTCGCCGAGGCCTGAGGTTTCCTGTCGTACCCGGTGGGCAGGATGACGGTCATGATTGGACAGTTGCGTTCAGTGGTGATCGACTGCCCGGATCCGCGGGCGTTGGCGGCGTTCTACTCCGAGCTTCTCGGCCTGCCTTTCGTCGAGGGTGACACGGAGGACGACTGGGTGGTGCTGGGCGGCCCGCCCGGTCACCAGCCGCGCCTCGCCTTTCAGCAGGCGCTCAACCTGAGGCCGCCGGCCTGGCCCGATCCCGAGCGCCCGCAGCAGTTCCACCTGGATGTGACGGTGGACGACATCGAGAGTGCGGAGAAGGCGGCGCTCGCGCTCGGTGCTCGGCGGCTGCCCGGTGAGGGCGAGGGCTTCCGGGTCTACGCCGATCCGGCCGGCCATCCGTTCTGCCTCTGCTGGGACTGACCTCGCCGTGGGTTGCGGCGGCCGGGCATCATGGCCGTCGTGATCCACAACTCTGCGCCGCGTGCCTCCGGCTCGCTCTTCGGCCTCGCCTACGGTGACGCGTTGGGCAAGCCGACCGAGTTCCTGACCGTCGCCGAGATCGAGCGCCGCTACGGCCCGACCGGTCCGCGTGAGCTCTCCGGCGACCCGGCGCTGGTCACCGACGACACCCAGATGGCGCTGGCGGTGGCGTGGGCGCTACGCGAGGCGCCGTCGTTCACCGCGGAGGCGGTGGAGCCACTGCTGCGGCGACGTTTCCTGGCGTGGGCGGTCAGCCCGGACAACAACCGTGCCCCGGGCATGACCTGCCTGCGCGCCTGCGCCGAGCTGGGTCGTGGGGTGCGCTGGCAGGAGGCGACAGTGGTCGGCTCGAAGGGCTGCGGGGCCAACATGAGGGTCACCCCGGTCGGGTTGCTCGACACGGACCTCGACACGCTCGCCGGGTTGGCCCAGTTGCAGGCGGGGCTGACCCACGGCCATCCGACCGGGCTGGCCGCCAGTGAACTCACCGCGTACGCGGTCTTCGCGCTGCGCGCGGGCGCCACGCTGGCTGAGCTTCCCGCGGTGCTCACCGAGCGGGCACGGTCCCAACGCCTGGTCTACCGGGAGCGGTGGCTGGGTGACCTCTGGCGTCGCGCCGGTTCCGGTTCTCCTGAGGAGTTCATCGCCCAGGGCTGGGACGAGTGCCTGGCGGTGCTGGGCCGACTGACGAACGCGTTGCGGCAGCCGGACGACGGTGGCGACCCGTGTCAGTCCACCGGGGAGGGCTGGGTGGCGGAGGAGGCGCTGGCCACCGCGCTGCTCTGCGCCGTACGGCACGCCGACGATCCGGTCTCGGCACTGGCCCGGGGCGCGACCACCGCCGGCGACTCCGACTCGATCGCCGCCCTGGCCGGCGCCTTCGTGGGCGCGGCCGTCGGCATGACCGCCTGGCCGGGCGAGTGGGCCAACCGCATCGAGTACGCGGACCAGCTGGCCACGCTGGGCGCGGCCTGGGACTGACCGTGGCGCGGCCGGGCAGCCGTGCGTTGGCGCGTCCCGCCGATCATGATCGACTCGGGGTTCTGAGAACCGCGGTGTCCGGGTTCCTCCGACACCGCGACTTTCAGGAATCTGAGTTGATCAAGGCGGTGCGGGTGGCCCGGGGATGCTCAGGCGGTGGGGAGGTGGCGCAGGCTGCGGACCTTTCGCCACAGGTCGGCGTCGCAGCGGCCGGCGTGGTCGGCGAAGGCGGCCGAGTCGAGTCGGATCGGCTCGGTGAGGCTGAGGTAGCTGTCGTGCTCCGCGCCCGGGTCCCAGTCCTGGGTGGGAATCCGCACGTGGTCGTCCCGGTCGCTCTTGTCCTGGCTGGTGATCTTCAGGACGTCGGCGCCCCGGGAGTCCGCCCGCAGCACCAGACACGGGCGCACCTTCGACCCGCTGCCGTCGGCGTACGGCACGTCGGCCCACCAGATCTCACCGGGCGCCGGGGTGTCGTCGCGCCGGTCGGTGCCGCGCGAGCGGGATGTGGTGGACGGGCGTTCGGTGCCACGGGGCCGTGGCGGGGCGGGACGCGGCCCACCGGTGCTGCCCCGACCGGGCCGGGCGCCCGGACGCCGGTTGGCCACCCGGTGCCGCCAGCTGTTCCACGCCCAGCCGGCGGCCACCGCCAGCAGGATCGCCACCGCCCAGAACAGTGCCGCGCGCATCCGTACCTCCGCCTCCCGGCGACCCGCCGGTCGCACCGTCCGGCGATCCTTGCACGCCGCAGCACGTGCCGCCCGCCAACCACACCGCAGCCGCTCCATCGCCCCGAGGCGCTCCACGATCGCCCTTGATCACCAGCCGGATCGGCCCGGCGACGACTGCTGAGCGTCGAGTGATCACCGAACGCGACTGAGTGCGGGGTCGCTCCCGGCGCGGGCGGGCGACGGATTGTCCCACCGGCCCGATACGGTGCCGGAGTAGCGTGATCAGGGAGGTCGCAGGCGTGTCCGAAGGTGGCGGTGTGTCCGAGGAGCAGATCGGTCAGCAGGTCAGCCCGGCGCAGGAGGCGGCGGCCGGGGCTGAGCCGACGCCGCAGGCCCGGGAGCGGCACGCCGCCCTCAGCCAGGAGCTGACCGAGCACCAGTACCGCTACTACGTCCTGGACGCGCCGACCATCCCCGACGTCGATTTCGACAGGCAGTTGCGCGAGCTGGAGGCACTGGAGGCGGAGTTCCCGGCGCTGCGGACGCCCGACTCGCCGACCCAACGGGTGGGCGGCACGTTCTCCACCGACTTCACACCGGTCACCCATGCCGAACGGATGCTCTCGCTCGACAACGCCTTCGCCGACGAGGAGTTGGCGGCCTGGGCCGAGCGGGTCGAACGGGACGCGGGCGGCCCGGTGCCCTACCTGTGCGAGCTGAAGGTCGACGGGCTGGCGATCAACCTGACCTACGAGAACGGTCGGCTGGTCCGGGCCGCCACCCGCGGCGACGGGCGCACCGGTGAGGACGTCACCGCCAACGTGCGCAGCATCCGGGACGTGCCCGGCCAGCTCACCCCGTCCGCCGAATTCCCGAACATTCCCGAGCTGGTGGAGGTTCGGGGCGAGATCTACTTCCCGATCGCCGCGTTCGCCGATCTCAACGCGGGTCTGGTGGAGCAGGGCAAGGCGCCCTTCGCCAACCCCCGCAACGCCGCCGCCGGCAGCCTCCGGCAGAAGGATCCACGGGTCACGGCCACCCGACCGCTGCGTCTGGTGGTGCACGGCATCGGCGCCCGACGCGGGTTCCAGCCCACCGCCCAGTCCGAGTCGTACGCGGCACTCAAGTCGTGGGGGTTGCCGACCAGCGACCGGTGGCGGGTCGTCCCGGACCTGGCCGGCGTGGCGGAGTTCATCGCCTACTACGCCGAGCACCGGCACGACGTCGAGCACGAGATCGACGGCGTGGTGGTCAAGGTCGATCCGGTCTCCATCCAGGGCCGGCTCGGGTCGACCAGCCGTGCCCCGCGCTGGGCGATCGCCTTCAAGTACCCGCCGGAGGAGGTCACCACCAAGCTGCTCGACATCGACGTCAACGTGGGGCGCACTGGCCGGGTCACTCCGTTCGCCGTGCTCGAACCGGTGCGCGTGGCCGGTTCCACAGTCGCGCTCGCCACCTTGCACAACGCCCGCGAGGTGGAGCGCAAGGGCGTGCTGATCGGCGACACGGTGGTGCTGCGCAAGGCCGGCGACGTGATTCCCGAGGTGCTCGGCCCGGTGGTCGACCTGCGGCCCGCCGATGCCCGGCCGTTCGTCATGCCGACCAGCTGCCCCGCCTGCGGCACCCCGCTCGCGCCGTCGAAGGAGGGCGACGTCGACATCCGGTGCCCCAACACCCGCAGTTGCCCGGCGCAGTTGCGGGAGCGGGTGTTCCACCTCGCCGGCCGGGGTGCGTTCGACATCGAGGCGCTCGGCTACAAGGGCGCGGCGGCCCTGCTGGACGCTGAGGTCATCGCGGACGAGGGTGACCTTTTCCAACTCGACGCCGATCAGTTGTCCCGGTCCCCGTTCTTCGTCAACAAGGACGGCAGCCTGGGCAGCAACGCGGCCAAGCTGCTGGACAATCTCGCGGTCGCCCGGGAACGGGACCTGTGGCGGGTGCTGGTGGCGCTCTCCATCCGCCATGTCGGCCCCACCGCCGCGCAGGCGCTCGCCCGGCATTTCCGCTCCATGGACGCCATCGACGCGGCCAGCGAGGAGGAGCTTTCCTCCGTCGACGGGGTCGGGCCGACCATCGCGGCCAGCATCCGCGAGTGGTTCGCGGTGGACTGGCACCGCGAGGTGGTCCGCAAGTGGGCCGAGGCCGGCGTACGGATGGCCGAGGAGGCTGTCGACGAGGGGCCGCGCCCGTTGGAGGGGTTGACGGTGGTGGTGACCGGCACACTCGCCGGGTTTTCGCGTGACCAGGCCGCCGAGGCCGTGCAGAGCCGGGGCGGCAAGGTCAGCGGGTCGGTCTCCAAGAAGACGAGCTTCGTTGTGGTGGGGGACAACCCCGGGTCGAAGGCCGACAAGGCCGCCAGTCTCAAGGTGCCGGTGCTCGACGAGGACGGGTTCCGGCTCCTGCTGGACGCGGGCCCGGACGCCGCCCGGGGTGTCGCTCAGCTCGGCGGCTGACCCGCCAACGGCTGGCCACGGCGACTGACCGCGTATACCAACTTAATTACGACTACGACCGATTCGTGACTGTCATACCGGGAAACTGGGGGCTGAGGGCGTTTCATTGGGTCACGGCGTGCGCACCGGCACGCCGATGGTCGGTCGGGAGGTGTGGTGGAGGTCGCCGACCCACGCAACTCGCTTCCTGCGGGACGGGTCGCACCGTTCGCCGCCTTCGTCGCCAGCATCCTGGCGGTCGCCGCGCTGACCGCGGCCGTTCCACTCGCGACGCTCCCCGACGAACTGTCGCGGCTGCCGGTGGCGTTCTGGACGATGGCCGCGCTCGCCGTGGTCTGCGACGCGCGCCCGTTCGTTCCACCGGGGCGTCGGCAGACGTCGGCGGTGTTCCCGTCCACCTGCTTCACCTTCGCGATCCTGCTCGGCTGGGGGCTCGGCCCGGCGGTGGTGGTGCAGGCGGTGGGGGTGGTCGTCTCGGGCTGGCGGATGCGGCACGCCGCGTGGCGCACGGCGTTCAACGTCGGCCAGTACGCGTGCGCCCTCGCCGCCGGGTACGCGGTGATCCAGCTCGGGCCGGGCACGATCTTCTCCGGCGGGCGGTTGCACTGGACCGACGTGGCCGCCGTCGGCGGTGCCACGCTGGCCTGGTTCGTCGTCAACTACGGGTTGGTCAGCTGGGCGGTGCGGCTCCGTTTCGGTGATCGCTGGTGGCCCACCGTGCGCCAGGGCCTCGGCTTCGAACTGCTCTCCACCGGCTCACTGCTGCTGCTCGCCCCGGTGCTGGTCGCCGCGGCCCGGGTCAGTGCCGCGCTGATCCCGCTGGTGTTGGTGCCGCTCTTCGCCGTCTACCGGATGGCGCGGCTGACCACCGAACAGCAGCACCTCGCCGCCGCCGACCCGCTGACCGGGCTGCCCAACCGCAAGGCCCTGCTGGCCGAGGTGGCGGAGCAGGTTCACCTACATGCCGAGCGGACCGCCCGCGGTGAACCCGACGGGCAGCTGGCGCTGCTGCTGATCGACCTGGACCGTTTCAAGAACGTCAACGACGCCCTCGGGCACGCCGTGGGCGACCGGCTGCTGGTCGAGGTCAGCGCTCGGCTCACCGACGTGCAGCCCCGACCCCAGATGATCGCCCGGCTCGGCGGTGACGAGTTCGCCATCGTGATGACCGGGCTGACCGACGTCGCTCAGGCGCGGGAGTTGGCCGACCGGGTGGTCGAGGCGCTGGCCGAGCCGGTGCCGCTCGACGGACTGCCGTTGGACGTGGGCGGGTCGATCGGGATCGCCCTCTTCCCCGAGCACGGCGAGGACTTCGCCACCCTGATGCGCCACGCCGACGTGGCGATGTACGACGCCAAGCACCGCAACGACACGGTGGCGGTCTACGCACCGGAGTCCGACCACAACTCCGCCGAGCGACTCGGCCTCCTCGCTGACCTGCGTCGCGTACTGGAGGTCGGCCCAGCGGCCGAGGCACCGTTCGACGCCGCGGTCGACGTACCCCTTGTCGCAACGGCGGAGGTGCGCGGCGGCGACGGGGCGGCGCTGCCCAGCGCGACGCCGGGCCTGCCCGCGCCGGCGGCGGAGTCGGCGCCGGCGGTCGCCACGGCACCGCCGGGAGCTGCGAGGTGGTGGGCACGCCGTCGGCGCACCGACGCCGAGCTGGTCCACTCCGATGAGCTGATCAACCGGATCGCCACCGGAGCCGACCCGATCCGGGGCCGCAACGTTCGTGCCACGGTCGAGGGCACCCGTTCGGGTTCGGCCCGGGAGCGGCGGGTCGGGGGCGGGAACGGCCGCCGGTCCCCGAACGGGAGCGCGGCGGGCAGGGCTCGTGCCGGGGCGCGACGGGACGTCGGGCCGGGTACCCCGGGTCAGCCACTCGAACCGACCGGGTGGGCGCACGCGGACGATGAGCCGGCGGACGACGCCGGGGAAATCACCATGTACTACCAGCCGCAGATCGCCATCGCGACCGGTGAGGTGGTCGGCGTCGAGGCCCTGCTGCGGTGGCGGCACCCCCGGCGGGGCATGGTCGACCCGGAGGAACTCATCCGGGTCGCCGAGCAGAGCGCCGTGATGCGACTGCTCACCCGTCGTGTCGTCGACGACGTGGTGGAGCAGCTCGCCAAGTGGTCGGCGGCCGGCATCGGCCTGCGTGCGGCGCTGAACGTGAGCGTGCGTGACCTGCACACCGGCGAGATCGCCGATCAGATCGCCGACCGACTGGCCCGCTACGGGGTGCCGGCCGAGCGGCTGCAGGTCGAGATCACCGAGGGCGCCTTGATGGCCGACCCGCGCCGGGTGCTGGCCACCATCTCCCAACTGCACCGGATCGGCGTGGCCATCTCGCTGGACGACTTCGGCACCGGCTACTCCTCCCTCCAGCACCTGCGCCGCCTGCCGCTGTCCGAGGTGAAGGTGGACCGGTCGTTCGTGCTCGGCATGCCCGACGACGCCGACGACGCGGCGATCGTCCGGTCGATGATCGAGCTGGCCGGCGCGCTGGGGCTGCGGGTGGTCGCCGAGGGTGTCGAGGACGAGCGGACCTGGCGGATGCTGCACGCCGCCGGCTGCGATGCCGCTCAGGGCTGGTTCTACGCCCGGCCGATGCCGGCGGAGGAGTTGGTCACCTGGCTGGCCCGGTACCGGCCGGTCCGCCCGACCGGCGGGCACCCACAGCCCGACGCTGCGCGCCGCCCCACCCGCTGACCCGGCACGAGGGCGGGTGGAGGGGGAGTCGGGGACGCGGCACCGGAGCGGAACAATAGACTCGCTCCGGTCACCGCGTGTCACGCTCCACCTGTCGCGCGGCCGGCACACCGCCCGATCAGCAGGAATTCAGAAGGGGGCACGGATGGCCGCCATCTCCCGCGAGGAGGTCGCGCACCTGGCGCGCCTGTCGCGGCTCGCCGTCACCGAGGAGGAGCTGGACATGTTCGCCGGCCAGCTCGACGTGATCCTCCAGGCGGTCGCCCAGGTTGGCGAGGTCGCCGCCGCGGACATCCCGCCGACCTCCCACTCGGTGCCGCTGACCAACGTCTTCCGCGAGGACGTCGTCACGCCGTGTCTGACCCCGGAGGAAGCGCTGTCGGGCGCGCCCGACGCCGAGGACCAGCGGTTCCGCGTACCGCGGATCCTGACCGAGGACGTGGCCTCATGAGCGGGCGGCAGCGAGCGAATCGGCAGTGCAGCGCGGTGGTGTCTCACGGCGTCACGGAGCGAAGCGGAGTGACGGCATGAGCGATTTGACCAGAATGACCGCGACGGAGATCGCGAGCCTGGTCGCCGGTGGCGAGACGTCCGCCGTCGAGGTGACGCAGGCGCACCTGGACCGGATCGCCGCGGTCGACGACCGGGTGCACGCCTTCCTGCACGTCGACACCGACGGCGCGCTCGCCGCGGCCCGCGCGGTGGACGAGCGCCGGGCCGCCGGCGAGGAGTTGGGCCCGCTCGCGGGTGTGCCGGTCGCGGTCAAGGACGTGCTCGCCACCCGGGGTGTGCCGACCACTGTGGGGTCGAAGATCCTGGAGGGCTGGCGCCCGCCGTACGACGCGACGATCGTGCAGCGGCTGCGGGAGGCCGGCACGGTGATGCTCGGCAAGACCAACATGGACGAGTTCGCGATGGGCTCCTCCACCGAATACTCGGCGTATGGCCCGACGCACAATCCGTGGGACCTGAGCCGGATCCCGGGTGGCTCGGGTGGTGGGAGCGCCGCCGCGCTGGCCGCGTACGAGGCGCCGCTGGCGATCGGCTCGGACACCGGCGGCTCGATCCGCCAGCCGGGCGCGGTCACCGGCACGGTCGGTGCCAAGCCCACCTACGGCGGCACCTCCCGCTACGGGCTGGTGGCCTTCTCGTCGTCGCTGGACACCCCCGGCCCGTGTGCCCGCAACGTGCTCGACGCGGCTCTCCTGCACCAGGTGATCGGCGGGCACGACCCGCGTGACTCCACCTCGATCCCGCAGCCGGTGCCGGACGTGGTGGCGGCGGCGAAGCTCGGCGCGACCGGCGACCTGACCGGTGTGCGGCTCGGCATCGTGAGCGAGTTCGTCGGCGAGGGCGCCGAGCCGGGTGTGATGGCCGCGTTCCGTGAGTCGGTGGACGCGCTGACCAAGATGGGCGCCGAGGTCGTCGAGGTGTCCTGCCCGACGTTCGCGTACGCGCTGCCGGCGTACTACCTGATCGCCCCGAGCGAGTGCTCCTCCAACCTGGCCCGGTTCGATGGTGTCCGGTTCGGCCTGCGGGTCGGCGACGACGGCAACCGGTCGCTGGAGGAGGTCATGTCGCTGACCCGGGAGGCCGGCTTCGGCCCGGAGGTCAAGCGGCGCATCATGATCGGCACGTACGCGCTGTCGTCGGGTTACTACGACGCGTACTACGGGCAGGCGCAGAAGGTCCGGACGCTGATCACCCGGGACTTCACCGCCGCGTTCGAGCGGGTCGACGCGCTGATCTCGCCGACCACCCCGTCGGTGGCGTTCTCGATGGGCGCACGGACCGCCGACCCGTACCAGATGTACCTGGCGGACCTGTACACGATCCCGACCAACCTGTACGGCGGGCCGGGCATCTCGGTGCCGTGCGGGCTCTCCGAGGGGCTGCCGGTCGGCCTTCAGGTGATGGCCCCGACGATGGCCGACGACCGGATGTACCGGGTCGCCGCCGCGTTGGAGTCCGCGGTCGGCACGTTCACCCCACCGGCACTGTGAGGCAGGAGCCCAGATGACGACGACACTGCCCGCGTACGACGAGGTCGTTGCGCGCTACGAACCGGTGATCGGCCTGGAGACCCACGTCGAGCTGGGCACGAACACCAAGATGTTCTGTGGCTGCCCGACCGACTTCGGCGGCGAGCCGAACACCCGGGTCTGCCCGGTGTGCCTGGGCCTGCCCGGCTCGCTGCCGGTGGCCAACAAGGCGGCCATCGAGGCGATCATCCGGATCGGCCTCGCGTTGAACTGCTCGATCGCCGAGTGGTGCCGGTTCGCCCGGAAGAACTACTTCTACCCGGACATGCCGAAGAACTTCCAGATCAGCCAGTACGACGAGCCGATCTGCGTCGACGGTTACCTGGACGTCGAGGTGGGCGGCGAGACGGTGCGGATCGAGATCGAGCGGGTGCACCTCGAGGAGGACACCGGCAAGACGCTGCACGTCGGTGGTGCCACCGGCCGCATCCACGGCGCGACGGAGTCGCTGGTCGACTACAACCGGGCCGGCATCCCGCTGGTCGAGATCGTCACCAAGCCGATCACGGGCACCGGTGCGCTCGCCCCCGACGTGGCCAAGGCGTACGTCGCCGAGCTGCGCGACGTGATCCGCACCCTCGGCGTCTCCGACGTGCGGATGGAGGAGGGTTCGCTGCGCTGTGACGTGAACACCTCGCTCAACCTGCCGGGGCAGGAGTGGGGCACCCGCACCGAGACCAAGAACGTCAACTCGCTGCGGTCGGTGGAGCGGGCGGTCCGCTCGGAGATGCTGCGGCAGGCGTCGGTGCTCGACGCGGGCGGCCGGATCACCCAGGAGACGCGCCACTTCCACGAGGACACCGGTGACACCACCCCGGGTCGCTCGAAGGAGACGGCCACCGACTACCGGTACTTCCCCGAGCCGGATCTGGTGCCGATCGCCCCGGACCCGGCCTGGGTGGCCGAGCTGAAGGCCGCCCTGCCGGAGCTGCCCCGGGTGCACCGGCGTCGGCTCCAGGAGCAGTGGGGCCTCTCCGACCTGGACATGCAGTCGGTGTTGAACGCCGGCGCGGTCGAGCTGATCGAGGCGACCGTGGCCGCCGGCACCACCCCGGCGGCGGCCCGCAAGTGGTGGCTGGGTGAGCTGTCCCGCCGGGCCAACGAGAGCGGCGTGGAGCTGGCCCAGATCGGTGCCACCCCCACCCAGGTCGCCGAGCTTCAGGGGCTGGTCGACGCCGGCAAGCTCAACGACAAGATGGCCCGCACGGTGTTGGAGGGTGTGGTCGACGGTGAGGGCTCGCCCACCGAGATCATGACCAGCCGTGGCCTGGAGGTCGTGTCGGACACCGGCGCGCTCACCGCCGCCGTCGACGAGGCGATCGCCGCGAACCCCGGCATCGCCGACAAGATCCGCAGCGGCAAGGTGGCTGCGGTCGGCGCGCTGGTCGGCGCGGTCATGAAGACCACCCGGGGCCAGGCCGACGCGAAGACCCTGCGTGAGCTGATCCTGGAGCGCCTCGGCGTCCAGGGCTGAGACCCACCGGAGCAGGCCGCCGCCGCGACCCGGCGGCGGCCTTCCGCCACCCCCCTGTCGACTACGCGGCCACCCCGCACCCCTCGCGAGGGCGTCAACGGCGACGCCTGGATGGAGCCACCGTGACCCAGCACGACCTCGATGTCCTCGACGAGATCCAGCGACGGGTGCTCTGGCTCGCCACCCGGATCGTGGACGCCGCCAACCACGACCGGGCCACCGGCGACGGTGTGAAGGTCGGCGGCCACCAGGCGTCCAGCGCTTCCCTGGTCACGGCGATGACCGCGCTCTGGTTCGCGCACCTGGACGCCGAGGACCGGGTCGCCGTGAAGCCGCACGCGTCCCCGGTGTTCCACGCCATCCAGTACCTGCTCGGCAACCTGGACCGCTCCTACCTGCCCCGGCTGCGGGCCCGTGGCGGCCTCCAGTCGTACCCGTCGCGCACGAAGGACCCGGACGCTGTGGACTTCTCCACCGGTTCGGTCGGGCTGGGCGCGGCGGCGCCGCTCTTCGCCGCCGCCACCCGCCGCTACGTCGACGCGCACTTCGGGGCCCGCCCGCACTCCCGGTTCGTGGCGCTGATCGGTGACGCCGAACTGGACGAGGGCAACATCTGGGAGGCGGTCGCCGACCCGGCGACCACCGGGCTGGGCAACGTCATGTGGCTGGTCGACTTCAACCGCCAGTCGCTGGACCGGGTGGTTCCCGGCATCCGGATCAACCAGTGGCGGGGCCAGTTCGAGGCCGCCGGCTGGCACGTCGTCGAGGTCAAGTACGGCCGTCGGCTCGCCGAGGCGTACGCCCGCCCGGGTGGGGAGGCGTTGCGTGGCTGGATCGACGCGATGCCCAACGAGCAGTACCAGTCGCTGTTCGGGCTTGCCGGGCCGGCGCTGCGCAAGCAGTTCCTGGACGGCGCTCCGGCCGGCATCGAAGAGCTGATCGCCGACGTCTCCGACGAGGAACTCGGCCCGCTCGTCACCGACCTGGGCGGGCACGACCTTCAGGCCATGCTGGACGCGTACGCCCAGTGCGACGCGGTCACCGACCGGCCCAGCGTCGTCTTCGCGTACACCGTGAAGGGTTGGGGTTTGCCCATCGCCGGCAACCCGCGCAACCACTCGGCGCTGCTCAGCTCCGAGCAGGTCGACACGCTGCGGGCCGCGCAGGGATTGACCGCCGAGACCGAGTGGGACCGCCTCGACCCGGCGTCACCCGCCGGAATCCAGGCCGGCGCCCGCCGGGAGGCGCTGTCCCGCGCGCCCCGCGAGCGCGCGCTGGGGGTCACCGTTCCGGAAAGCACAGGAGTACGCGCAACCAAGCCGATCTCCACCCAGGAGGTGTTCGGTCGGGTGCTGGTGGACCTGGCCCGGGACCGGGAGGTGGGCCGCTACCTGGTGACCACCGCCCCGGACGTGGCCACCTCCACCAACCTCGCCGGGTTCATCAACAAGACCGGGGTGTTCGCCCCCACCGAGCAGCGCTCCTGGACCGAGGACCGGATGCTGCGCTGGACCGAGAGCCCCGCTGGGCAGCACATCGAGCTGGGCATCTCGGAGATGAACCTGTTCCTCCTGCTCGGCCAGCTCGGGCTCTCCTGGGACCTGTCCGGGCAGCCACTGCTGCCGGTGGGCACCGTCTACGACCCGTTCGTGCTGCGGGGCCTCGACGCGTTCCTCTACGGCACCTACTCCGGCTCCCGGTTCGTGGTGGCCGGCACCCCGTCCGGCATCACCCTCGCCCCCGAGGGCGGCGCCCACCAGTCCACCATCACCGCGTCGGTCGGCCTGGAGCTGCCCGGGGTGACCTTCGTCGAGCCGGCCTACGCGGCCACCCTCGACTGGCTGCTCTGCGACGCGTTCGGGCAGATCGCCGGTGGGTCGGCCCCGGCCGCGACCGCCGCACCCGCCGAGGACGGCGCGTACTACTTCCGGTTGAGCACCCGACCGCTGGACCAGGCGCCGTTCGAGGCGGCCCGGGCGCGGCTCGGTGACGCGGTGCTGCGCCGGCAGGTCGTCGCCGGGGCGTACCGGCTGGTCGACGCGCACCAGGCGTACCCGCACCTGGTCGACGCCCCGGTGGTGCAACTGGCCGCCTCCGGCGCGGTGCTGCCCGAGGTGCTGGCCGCCGCCGCGGAACTGGCCGACGAGGGGATCGCCGCGCACGTGGTGGACGTGACCTCACTGGACCGGCTCTACCGGGCCTGGCAGCGCACCCTGCGCCAGGGCGTCCGGACGGCCACGGTGCCCAGCGTGCCGGGCGCGCTGCGCTCCGCGTTCGCCGATCGGGTGCCGGTGGTGACAGTGCACGACGCCGCGTCGCACGCCATGGCCTGGCTCGGTTCGGCAGTCGGCGCGCCGGCGGTGCCGCTCGGCGTGGACGAGTTCGGCCAGTCCGGCAGCGTCGCCGAGCTGTACGAACTGCACGACCTGCTGCCCGGCAGCATCGTCAACGCCGCGCTGGCCGCCATCGCCCTGCGCTGACCCGTCCGCTGGCGGGCGG
>NZ_QGSZ01000152.1 GCF_003857055.1 Micromonospora inaquosa
TCGTCACCGGCGCGGGCGGGCGACCAGACCGGGCGGGTCCGGGCCGGGTCGATGGCCAGCCAGGCGGCCATCCGGGCGGAGGCCCAACCGGTGCGTCGCCCGGCGTGTCGAGCGGCGGAGGCGAACGCCGCGAGCAGCGGGGGCCCGACCGCGTGGGCCGCGGCCCACCGGTCACCGACCTGGTCCGCCTCACCGGCGTCGAGGCAGATTTGCAGGCCGGCGGTGCTGTACATCATCGTGCGCCCGGCCGGGCCGTGGCGGTCGAAGGCTCCGCGCATCGCGCGGTAGCGGGGGGTTTCCACCACCGGGCAGGGCCGTCGGTGGGGGTCGATACCGCTGCGGCCCAGGATCAGCCCGGCGGCGGCCAGCAGGTCGGTGACCTGGGCGATATCGGCCTCGGTGGCGCGGATCAACGCGGCGACCGAGGGGTGGGGCGGGGTGGATATCTCCAACTGGCCACCCGGCTCGAGGGTGACCGTGGCGCCGTTTCGCAGCGGCGCGGCCGGGCTGGTGGCATCCAGCGTGGCGGGGGTGTGCCGCCCCAGCGCCGTCCGCAGCCGCGTCGCGTCGACGGGGCGGGCGGGGTCGGCGGCGTCGTGCACGGTCCATTCCAGTTCGACGCCGGTGTGGGTGGGCGGGCCGGTCTTGAAGCAGATCCGGACGAGGTGGCGGACTGCGGCTGCGGTCTCCCGCAGGATGCCGCCGCGGTCCAGGTCGGGTGACGTCACCAAGGGTCAACCCCCTCTCCGTGCGCCGATTCCGGCACTCTGTGCCACCGTAAACCCACCCACCGACACCGTCGGTGGGTGGGCGCGGCGCCACCAACTTCTGTCTAACAGACGAATTTCCGACGCAGGGCGGAACAAAGCGGTAACGCCGTCGACCGGTCAGCTGTCGGCGGGGTGGCCCGGTCGCGGTGGTGACGGAACGCCCTTCGCCGCTGGGGACGGCTTGGCCTTCGCCGACCCGGAGGGCATGACCTTCGCCGACCCGGTCGGCTTCATCTCGGGCACCAGGCGCTGGCAGAACGGCTCGACCTCGGCGGCCCCGCCGGCGGCGGTCACCAGCATTTGGAAGGCCGGCGTGCGCAGTACCTTCTCCCGCTGGTCGGGCTTCTTGGCCCACCACGCCCGGCACAGTCCGGGCACCCGGTCAGCGGGGGCGGGACCGGCCGGTGGGGTGGCGGTGACGGGTGACGGCACGCCCGGCGACGGGGCCACCGGGGCCACCGACCGGCCGGGCTCGGCCGACCGGGGCGCGTCCTGCTGCGACGAGGGTGACGGGTGCGACGGGGCCGGCGCGACGGGGTCGGGCGTCCGGTCCCGGGTGACCGCGGCGAACGCGGCCCCCGCGGTGGCGGTAGCGGCCACCGCGCCGATCCAGGCCACCGCGCTGGTCCGCGCCCGACGACGGCGTGGCCGCTGCGGCACGGCCGGCGCCGGATGGGCCCGGGCGGCCCGGAACGCGGCCAACGCGGCCTCCTCGCCGGCCAACTCACCCGGGCGGACGGGCCCGGCCGCCGCGGCGAGCAACGCGGCGACCGGCTCGGCCGGGGGCACGTTCGGGGTGGCCAGGTACGCCGCGGCTGATGTCGCGTCCGCGGCCGCGGGCGTGGCGGAGTGACCCTGGTCCGGCGCGGTGTCCACCCGGGCGTGGGCCGAGTCGAGCAGCCGCTCGGTGTCGGCGTGGTCGGCCCGCCGGAACGGGTTCATCGGGAGTCCCCTCACGTCAGCCGTCCGCCGCTTCGGCGTGTGGTGCCCGCAGAGCGGAGCCGCTCCCCGCGCGCGGCGGCGGCGCCCCCTCGACCTCGACGGGCGATCCGGCCAGGCTCTGCCGCTCCAGCAGAGCCGCCAGCCGCCGTAGACCCCGGTGAGCGGCGGTCCGCACGGCACCGGCCCGGCGGCCCAGCACCCGGCCGGCGGATCCCGCATCCAGCCCGATCACGGCCCGCAGCAGGACTGCTTCGGCTTCCCTGGGCGGCAGGGTGGCGATCAGCGCGAGGGCGGTCTCGGTACCGATCGTCTCGCTGGCTCGCTCGGCGGTGTCCGCGTCGCTGGCCAGATCGACGAGCGCCTGCATCGGGACCGGGAGCGAGGGGCGGCGGCGCATCCGGCGCAGGTGGTCCATCGCACGGTTACGGGCGATGGTGACCGTCCAGGCCCGGAACTCGCCCCCGGTGAAGCCGGGCAGGTCACGGGAGATCTGGAGCCAGGTCTCGGAGGCGACGTCCTCGGCGTCCGCGCCGACGATGGCGGTCAGGTACCGCAGCAGCCCGGGTTGGAGGCTGCGGTAGAGGAAGCGGAACGCCTCTTCGTCTCCGGCCTGCGCGGCGCTCACCACCTCGGACAGGTCGGCGGTCATTCGCGGCCCACGCATCGCCGGGAGCGTGCCGGCCCGACCAACCGTGGGGCGACACGCCACGTGGTACGAGAAGTCCGCCCGTTCAGCACCGCACCCGCACCGCCCTCCGCCGCTCTGGTTGTGCCCGCGACCACGATTGTCGGGGCGACGTGTCCGGGGCCAACGCCAGGGGGGTCGATCGGCGCGCTGCCCGCCGAGGTAGCCGGGAGGGCCCGAGCCGGGGCTAACGCTAGGAGGGGGCTCACGACGCGACAAGTCGGCGTCGTGTCACGGAAGAGTGACAATTATCAGCCCGGCGGGACGGCGCGTCGTCGTAACGACCGGTGAGCAGGGGACGCCAACCGGGCCTGAAGGCGGTTTCTTGCCACCGTCGAGGACCCGGACGACGGAAATTGTCGCTTTTCGTGACACCGCAGATCCGCTGCGTGACCGAGGCCGGGCGTCCACACAGGTCACACCGGATCAGTCAGCCTGAACCAGCCGCCCGGCGGCCCTGCCACGGCGCGCCGGCCTGAGCCACGCTAGGTACGGTAATGCGGTGCTGTCATCGGAGGTCGTGCTCAGCGGTCGCTACCGCTTGGACGAACGTGTCGCCACGGGCGGCATGGGCGACGTTTGGCGTGCCTCCGACCTGATCCTCGGCCGACAGGTCGCGGTCAAGGTCCTACTGCCGGCGCTGGTCTCCGATCCCGATTTCATCGCCCGGTTCCGCGCCGAGGCCCGGATCATGGCGGCGCTGCGACACCCCGGCATCGTGCAGGTCTTCGACTGCGGCGCGGACGACCTCCCCGACGGCGGCCGGGCGGACTACCTCGTCATGGAGTTCGTCGACGGCGAGCCGCTGTCCAAGCGGATCGAGGCGGCCGGGCGGCTCGACGTGGCCGAGACGATGTCGATCGTGGCCCAGGCGGCGGCAGCGCTCAACGCGGCCCATCGCGGCGGCATCGTGCACCGTGACGTCAAGCCCAGCAACCTGCTGGTGCAGGAGGACGGCACTGTCGTCCTGGTGGACTTCGGCGTGGCCCGTTCCACCGACATCACCAGCATCACCAGCACCAACGCGGTGCCGGGCACCGCCCTCTACATGGCTCCCGAGCAGGCCGCCGGCCGGCCGGTCAGCGGCGCCACCGACATCTACGCCCTGGGCGCGGTCACCTACTGCTGCCTGACCGGCAGTCCGCCGTTCACCGGTGACAATCCGCTCCAGGTCGCCGTCCGGCATCTGGACGACGAGCCGCCGGAGCTGCCGCACGACATACCGGAGGCGGTCCGCGCACTGGTGTCGCGGGCCCTGGCCAAGGATCCGCTGGAGCGGTTCACCAGCGGAGCGGCGATGGCCGAGGCCGCTCGGACGGCGGTCACCGGCGGCGAACCGCCGACGGCGATGGCCACACCTGTCGCGCTGCGCAACGCTGGGCCGGGCACCCGCACGGACGTGCCGGCCGGCGCGGCGGTGGCGAACGGGTCCCGGGCCGACCGACGCCGGGGCCCGCTGGTCGGCGCGGCAGCGGCCATCCTGGTCGCGGTGGTCGGGCTCAGCGCGGCACTGGCCGCGCAGCGCAATGCCGGCGGCGACGACCCGGCGGTCAATCTGCCGACCAGCGCGCCGACGGTGGCGCCGAGCGGCCCCGTCGACCTGCCCGCGGCGAACGAGGAGATCACCAACGTCGACCCCGACCGGCCCAACCGCGCGCGCCCACCCGGCAACTCCCCGTCGGCCTCGGTTTCCGCCACGCCGAGCCTGGAACCGAGCCAGACCCCCAGCTCGCCGACGCCGACGGAGGATGTCACCAGCGCGCCGCCGGCCAGCCCGCCGCCGACCAGCGCGCCGGCGACTGAGCCCGCGCCGCCGTCCACTCCACCTCCAGCCACGAGCGCGCCGCCCGATCCGGAGGTGCCGGCCGGCGGCTGAGCCGCCCGGCGTCGCCGACCCTCCAGCCCCACCAGCACCGATATCCCCAAAACGGACTTACGTCGCCGAAGACGCCTCTAGGCTCTCAGCAGGCCATTTACACCATCTGCTGCGGGAGCCTGGGTGAGCGCTGAAAAGCTGGTCGTCATCGGTCAGGGGTATGTCGGACTGCCGCTGGCCATGCGAGCCGTCGAGGCGGGGCTCGATGTGGTCGGTCTGGACGTCGACGCCGACCGGGTGAAGCGTCTCGCCTCCGGCGAGTCGTTCGTCGAGGACATCCCGGCCGACCGGTTGGGACGCGCGTTGGGCAGCGGCCGCTACCACCCCAGCACGGAGTACACCGACGCCGACGGGTTCGACATCTGCGTCATCACGGTGCCGACCCCGCTACGCGACGGCACCCCGGACCTGAGCTTCGTCGAGCAGGCCGGCATCGGCATCGGCCCGTACGTGCGCTCGGGCTGCACGGTGATTCTGGAATCGACCACGTACCCCGGGACCACCGAGGAGTTGCTGCGCCCGCTGCTGGAGTCGGCCAGTGGGCTGACCAGCCCCGGCGACTTCCACCTGGGCTACAGCCCGGAGCGGATCGACCCGGGCAACCCGACCTGGCGCCTGGAGAACACCCCGAAGGTGGTCTCTGGTGTGGACCCGGCGTCGTTGGCCCGGGTGGACGAGTTCTACCAGCGTCTCGTGGAACGCACGGTGCCGGTGGACTCCACCCGCGTCGCCGAGCTGACCAAGCTGATCGAGAACACCTTCCGCCAGGTCAACATCGCGCTGATCAACGAGCTGACCATGCTCTCGCACCACCTCGACATCGACGTCTGGCAGGCGATCGACGCCGCCTCGACCAAACCGTTCGGCTTCATGCCGTTCCGGCCCGGCCCCGGCGTCGGCGGGCACTGCCTGCCGATCGACCCGTGCTACCTGTCCTGGCAGGTCAAGCGCCGCCTCGGTCGGCAGTTCCGGTTCATCGAGCTGGCCAACGACGTCAATCACGAGATGCCCGAACACGTCGCGCAGCGGATCATGGCGGGGCTGAACCGGGACGGTCGGGCCGTCAGCGGCGCCCGACTGCTGCTGCTCGGCCTGGCCTACAAGAAGAACACCGGCGACATGCGCGACTCCCCCGCCGTCGACGTGGCGCGACGGCTACAGGCCCTCGGCGCCGAGGTGCACGCCGTCGAGCCGTACGCGGAGGCGCACCAGATTCCCGCCGGGGTCACCATGGTCGGGCTCAGCGAACGCGAGGTGCGCGCGGCCGACGCGGTGGTGGTGGTCACCGACCATGACACCTTCGACTACGACCTCGTGGTCAAGCACGCCCGGTACGTCTTCGACACCCGTAACCGGTGCGCCGGCCCGATGGTCGAGCGCCTGTAGACCCGGCACCGCTGGCCGGTCCCGCCGCCGGGGAAGATGGCGGGGCCGGCCGGCGGATGTCCGTCCGGTGGCCCGGGCGGGACCCGGGGCGAGACCCGGACGATCCGGCCCGCGACCGGCTTACTGGTCGGCGAGCGCCTCGACGACCGGGCGGGACAGCGCCCGGCGGGCCGGCAGCACCGAGGCAAGCAGGGCGGCCAGTACCGCGACGCCGAGGATCAGCCCGAGCTGGCCGAGCGGCAGCACCACGTGGAAGTCGCCGCCGAGGCGGTCCAGCAGGGCCATCGTGGACGCGCTGACTCCGGCGCCGAGCCCGATGCCGAGCACCGCGCCGACCAACGCCATCAGCACCGCCTCGATGGCGAGCACCGCCCGCATCCGCCCCCGGGTGAGCCCGACCGCCCGCAGCACGGCGTTCTCCCTGGTCCGCTCGAGCACCGACAGACTCAGGGTGTTCGCCACGCCGACCAGGGCGATCACCACGGCCAGGCCGAGGAGTGCGGTGACGAAGGCGAGCAGCATGTCCACAGTGCCGGTGAGCATCTTCTTGTACGCGCCCTGGTCCATCAGGTTCACCGTCGGATAGCGGCCAAGCACCGCGGCGATGGCGTCGCGGGCGCGCTCGGGGCTCACTCCGGCGGCGGGGTCGATCTCGGCCAGGTAGCCCCGCTGGGCGGGGAAGAGCGCGGCGAAGTCCTGGTCGGACAGGTCGATGACGTGACCGGCGGGCACCTCACCGCCGGGGGTGTCGTCGGTGACCACGGCGGCCACCCGCAGTGGCCTGCCCGCGACGGTCACCTCGGAGCCGACCTGCCAGCCGCGGGCCCGTGCCAACTCGCGGTGCACCAGCACCTGCCCCGGCCCGACCCGATCGGCGTCGCCGGCCAGCACCCCGCTCAGCGTCCGGGAGACCAGCGCCGGGTGGGCCGCGCGGAGCTCGACGTCGTCGACGACGATGCTGCGCTGCTCGTGCACCACACCCAGCTCGGGGCGGGAGGCGAGCTCACCGACGAGCGCGGCCGGCAGGTCCTGTCCGATTCCGCTGACGACGAAGTCGGTGCCGATCTGGGCATCGACGCTGCGTTCGATGCCGTCCTTGGTGCTGCGCGCGCCGACCATGAACGCCGAGACCAGTCCGATCCCGATCACCAGGGCGGTGGCCGTCGCAGCGACCCGCCGCGGATTGCGCACCGTGTTGGCGACCGCCAGCTCACCGGCGGCGCCGAGCACACGCCGTGCCGGCCAGCCGAACACCCGGGCCAGCGCCGGAACGAGCGCCGGCCCGAACAGCACGATGCCGAAGAAGGTGAGCACCCCACCGGCCGCGACCAGCACCAGCTGGCCGGCGCTGGCGGCGCCGGCCAGCGCGGCGACACCGATGGCGAGCACCACCGCCCCGGCGGTCAGCCGAACCCGACCAGCACCCCGGCTGGGCTGCACCGCGGCGTCGGTGAGCGCGGCCACCGGGGCGATCCGCGTCCCGCGCCAGGCCGGGAGCAGCGCGGCGCACACGGTGAGCCCGGTGCCCAGCAGCAGGCCGGTCAGGACTGTCGAACCGGTCACGGTCAGGCCACCGGTGACGGGCACGTCCAGTCGGGTCAGCAGCAGCCGCAACCCGCCGGCGAGGACCACCCCGAGCAGCACCCCGAGCGCGGAGGCGACCAGCCCCAGCACGGCCGACTCCAGCACTGTGGACCGGAAGACCTGCCCCCGGGTGGCGCCGATCAGGCGCAGCAGCGCGGTCCGTCGCGTGCGCTGTGCCAGCACGATCGCGAAGGTGTTGGCGATCACGAAGCCGGCCACCACGATCGCGACCGCCACGAAGATCATCAACAGCATTCGGAACTGGTCCACGTTGCGGACCGCGTCCTCCACCGCCTCGTCGAGGATCTGCTGGCGACTCTTCACAGTGGCTTCGGCGCCGGCCACGGCGCGTACCCGCTCGGTCAGCGCCGCGATATCGGCGCCCGGTCGGGCCGCCACCATGATGCGGTCGTAACCCCGCTCGCCGGTGAGGGCCAACGCGTCCGGCCCGACCAGGCCGACGAACGGACCGCCGACGTCGCGGGCGGTACCGGCCACGTCGACGGTGCCGACCAGGGTGTACGGGCGGGCCGCCCCGCCGGTGGCGCCGATCCGGACCGCCGTGCCGAGCCGGAAGCCCTGGTCGGCGGCCGTCGGCGCGTCGAGCACCACCTCCCCGGGCCGGTCGGGCAACCGGCCGGCCACCACGTCGTACGAGCGCAGCGTCGCCTCGGTGGGGATGGCGACGAGCGTGGTGAAGCCGAGCACCGGCCGACCGTCGGCTCCGACGACCCCGGCGGTGTTGGTCAGCTCACCGGCCGCGGCGGCCACCCCGTCGACCGCCCGCACCCGATCGACCAGGGCCGGGGGCAACACCTCGCGGCCAGCCGAGTAGACGCCCAGGTCGGTGTGGCGGTCGAAGGTGCCGGCCCGCTCGTACGCCCCGGCCCGCATCCCGTCGACGAAGATCATTGTGCCGGCGACGAACGCGACGCCGAGGACGACGGCGAGCGCCGAGAGCAGCATGCGCAGCGCCTCGGCGCGCAACGAGCGCAGGGTCAGGCGGATCATGCGGGGCTCCCGGTGCAGGTGGCGGATCGGACCCATCCGACGCTATGGCCGGCACCGCTGTGTCGATCTCCACCTGCGCGCTCGACCTGCCTGCTCCTCGGGTCGCGGTGCGCCCGCCGGCCGCTACGACCCAGGTCGTACGCGGTGTCACCCGCCGGGCGTGACCAGCCCACTCTCGTACGCCAGAACCACCGCCTGGACCCGGTCGCGCAGCTGGAGTTTCGCCAGGATCCGCCCGACGTGGGTCTTCACCGTCGCCTCGGCGACGTGCACCCGGGCGGCGATCTCCGCGTTGGACAACCCCTGGGCGACCAGCAGCAGCACCTCCCGTTCCCGTTCGGTGAGCTGTGCGAGCCGAGGGTCGGCGCTCGGGGCGGCGCCGAGCTGCCCGGCGAACCGGTCCAGCAGACGCCGGGTGATCGACGGGGCCACCACCGAGTCGCCCTGGGCCACCACCCGGATCGCGGCCAGCAGTTCCTCCGGCGGGACGTTCTTGAGCAGGAATCCACTCGCCCCGGCCTGCAGGGCGGCGAACGCGTCCGCCTCGGTGTCGAAGGTGGTCAGCACCAGCACCCGAGGCCCGTCCGCGGGCCGCTCGGCGCAGAGCCGCCGGGTCGCCTCCACCCCGTCCATGGTGGGCATCCGGATGTCCATCACGACGACGTCGGCCTCGGTGCGGGCGAGCACCCGCAGGGCGTCCGCCCCGTCGATCGCCTCCCCGACGACCTCCAGGTCGGGCTGGGAGCCCAGCACCATCCGGAAGCCGGCGCGGACCAGCGCCTGGTCGTCCACGATCACTACCCGGACCGTCATGCCGCGATCACCTCCGTTGCCGGCTC
Source organism: Micromonospora inaquosa (assembly GCF_003857055.1). Taxonomy (GTDB): domain Bacteria; phylum Actinomycetota; class Actinomycetes; order Mycobacteriales; family Micromonosporaceae; genus Micromonospora; species Micromonospora inaquosa. Next base: position 9,094 of record NZ_QGSZ01000152.1, read on the forward strand.
TGACGGTAGCGGCAGCCGGACCTCGACCTGCCAACCCCCGGTCAGCCGGGGACCGGCGGTGAGGTTGCCGTCGTACACCGTCACCCGCTCCCGCATGCCGAGCAGACCGTGACCTCCGGACGGCGCCGGGCTGACCAGCGGGCGGCCGCGACCGTCGTCGACCACCCGGACCACGACAGCTCCGGCGGTGTACGACACGACGACCTCGACGCAGGCGCCGACACCGGCGTGCTTGAGCGCGTTGGTCAGCGCCTCCTGCACCACCCGGTAGACGGTCAGCTCCAGGCCCGGTGGCAGGGCCGGTGGCGCGTCGGTGACGGTGCTGCGAACGTGCAGGCCCGCGTCGTCGAACCGGGCCAGGAGGTCGGGCAGCTCGGCCAGGGCGAGGCGCCGGTGCTCGGGGTCGGCCGCCACCGTCAGCCCGCCGGGCTCGTCCCCGCCGGCCGGGCCCGCGTCGCGCAGGACGCCGACCAACCGGCGCATCTCCTCCAGCGCCTCCCGGCCGGTGTCCGCGACCACCTTCACCGCGGTACGCGCCTGGGCGGGGTCACGGTCGAGCATGAACCGGGCGCCGTCCGCCTGGACGATCATCACGGCCATGCTGTGGGCGACCACGTCGTGCAGCTCACGAGCGATCCGGGTGCGCTCCTCGGCGACCGCCGCCCGGGACTCGGCCTCCCGCTCGCGTTCCAGGGTGGTGGCCCGCTCCTCCAGGCTGAGCACGTAGAGCCGGCGGGTCCGTACGTTCAGCGCGGCCAACCACACCGCGCCGGTGACCAGCGCGTACCACAGCGCGGTCATCCACCACTCGTTGACGTTGGTGGTCTGCACGGCGGCCAGCAGGACACCGACGGCGGCGACCGCGCCGGCCAGCACGCCGTCGCGTAGCCGCCGGCCGTACTTCACCACGCTGTAGAGCGCGATCAGGACGGCCACGTCGTAGACGAGCGGGCCCCACCGGGCGAGCACCTGGATCAGGGCGAGCACCGCGACGGCCACCGTCACCGCGCTCGGGTGGGTGCGGCGGAACAGCAGCGCCACCGCCATGCCCGAACCGACCGCCGTGGCCGCCCAACCGCCCGGCTGGCTCACCGCCGCGGCCAGGGAGAGGAACACCACCAGGGCGGCGACGGCCACGTCGAAGGCGACGCCGCGCAGCGGGCGACCGAACAGGGTGCGTCTCACGGTCACCCAGCGTACGTGCCGGGACCCTCGGCCCTCGTGCCCCGCGCCCCGGCTCAGGAGCCGAGGATCTCGCGCATGCGGTCGATCTCGACGGTCTGCTCGGTGGCGACGGCGTTGGCGAACTCGTTGAGCGTCAGGTCGGAGCCGACCGTGAGCAGGTTGGTGGCCATCTCGATGGCGCCCTGGTGATGCTCGGTCATCATCCGGACGAAGAGCCGGTCGAAGTCCGGGCCACGGACCGCGGCGAGCTGCCGCATCGCCTCGGGTGACTGGGACCAACCGACCGGCGGGCGCTTCGTCCCGCCGGCCCCGCACGTGCCGGCGGACCCGGTGCTGCACCGCACCGCCCTCGCCGGTTGCCTGCTCTTCATCGCCGGGATCCTCGCTGGCGTGGAGATCGGCCTCGCCTCCACCGTCGCGCTGGCGCTGGTGCTTGTCGGGTTCGTCGTCCGCTCCCCCGCCACGCTGCGCCCGGGGCTGGTGCCGGTGCGCCTGCTGCTCTTCGTCACCGGCCTGTTCCTGGTGGTGCAGACCCTCGGTCGGCACGGGCTGGACGACCTGGTGGGCAGCCTGCTCGGGGCCGACGGTGGTGCTCTCGGCGCACTGCGCGCCGGCGGCACCGGAGCGCTGCTCGCCAACGCGCTGAACAACCTGCCGGCCTACCTGGCCGGCGAGTCGGTGCTGCCGACCGGCGACGAGACCCGCCTGCTGGCCCTGCTGATCGGGACCAACATCGGCCCGCTGGCCGCACCCTGGGCGTCTCTGGCGACCCTGCTGTGGTTCGAGCGGTGCCGGGCGGCCAAGGTCGCGGTGCCGGTGACCCGGTTCGTGCTGACCAGCACGCTGCTCGCGGTCACCGGCACGCTCGGCGCGGTCGGCGCGCTGCTGCTGGTGAGCTGAGCGCCCGGTCGGCGGGGCGATCCGGTGCGCGGTGGCCGGCTCAGTCGCGGTACACGGCGACCTGAAGCTCGGTGACGCCCTTCTCCGGGGTGTCCGCGCAGTAGTCCAGGTAGACCTCCCGGGCGAAACCGTCGGTGCGGTAGCCGTTCTCCTCGATCCACCGGGCGAGCGCCTGCATGCTCGGCTCGACGTCGTCCATCGCACCGTGGTGGATGATGGTCGCCGCGCTGCGCAGCTCCGGCAGGTCGCGCACCACGACGTCAGGAGCCGCGGCCGGCTCGGCGTCGACGAGCACTCCGGCATGAACGACGACAGCGTCGCCGCCCGCGTCGGCGGGCTCGTACCAGGCGATGCCGGGCCCGGTCGGGTTGACGCCGGCCGCCGACAACCGCCGGAACAGCTCGGGGTAGAGCGGTTGGATCACCGGTCCGATGTCCTCGCCCTGGTAGCTGGCCGCAACGGCCGTCAGCTCCGCGACGCGGACCGGTGCGATCTCCTTGAGTACGACGTCCTGGGTGGTCATCCGACCCTCCGACTCGATCATTCGGAGCCTCGCCTCCACGGCAGCCAACCGGGCCGTGTCGGCGGCCAACTGCTCCGCCAACTGGCTTCGGCGCAGCCGCAGCATGCCGCGCAGCTCGGCCACGTCGACGGCGTCGTCGACGATCGCGCGCACCTGTTCCAGGGTGAGGCCCAGCTCCTTGAGGGCGATCACCCGGTTGAGCCGACGCAGCTGGTCGGCGCGGTAGAAGCGGTAGCCGGTGTGCGGGTCGACGCTGGCGGGGCGCAGCAGGCCGATGCTGTCGTAGTGGCGCAGCATCCGCACCGACACCCGGCCGAGTCTGGCGAAGTCTCCGATGGTGAACATGGTCCCCTCACACTTGTCCCTGACACCGTGTCAGAGTCAAGCGTGTCGCGCGGGCGGGCCGTCAGTGCCGGGCCGGGCGCGGACCGACCAGCCGGCGGACCATCGGAGCCGCGTTCCACTTGGCCGCGCCGACCAGGTCGCGGGCGTGCTCCAGGACCGTGTAGTCAGGCCGGGTCAGGCCGTCGGCGATGGCCCGGTCCAGATCGTTGCCGCAACGGCTCAGCACGGTGTCGAAGTCCCGACGCACCGGCTCCTGCAGGTCGTAGCCGAACGAGCGGTGCAGCCGGGCGAAGAGCGGCTTGTACAGCCGGACCCGCTCGTGCAACCCCGACGAGTACGACATCGGGTTCTTCGGACGGCGGAGGATGTAGTCGGGCAGCACGTCGGCGAACGCCCTCCGGACGATCCACTTCTCCTGCCCGTGGCGCAGCTTCAGATCCACCGGCAACCGCATCGCCAGCTCCACCACGCTGAGGTCGAGGAACGGCACCCGGGCCTCCACGCCGTGTGCCATGGCGGCCCGGTCGACCCGCTGCAACTCGGTGCGGCACAGGTTGCGGATCCGGTGCAGGAACAGCCTGCGGGCCGCCGCCGGGGCGACCTGGTGGTACATCGGGTAACCACCGAACAGCTCGTCGGAGCCGTCACCGGTCAGCACCACCTTGACGCCCAGGTCCCGCAGCCGCCGGAAGATCGGCACCGAGACGACCGCGTTGATGATGTCGCCGTACTCGGTCAGTTCGGAGATCCGGATCGCCTCGCGGACGTCGGCGAGCCGGATGTCGCGCGGACGCAGCTCGACCACCACATGCGGCACGTCGAGGTCGGCGGCGAGCCGCCGGGCGTACGCCACGTCGGGGCTGTCGGCCACGCCGACCGTCACCGCGACGCAGTCCGGGTGGATGTCGCGCACCTGGCGCAGGGTCAGCGAGCTGTCCAGGCCACCGGAGAGCACCACGCCGACGGTCAGGTCGGTCTCCACCCGCATGCGGATCGCGTCGCTCAGCGCGGCGCGGACCAGCAGCGCTGCCTCGTCCGGGTCGTCGATGACCGGCAGGCCGTCGCCGATGGTGAGCAGGTCGACGTACGGGCTCAGGCGCACGTGCCCGTCGGTCTCAGCCCAGCCGTGGTGCCCGGGCGGCACCTCGGCGATCGGGGCACCGTGCCCGACGAGCGCCTTGACCTCGGAGGCGAGCTGCAGGCAGCCGGGCCGACGGGACCAGTACAGCGGCTTGACCCCGAGCGGGTCGCGGGCCAGGTACGCCCGGCCGGTGGCCCGTTCGACGACCGCGAAGGCGTACTCGCCGCGCAGCCGGGTCACCGCCGCCTCGCCCCACTGCTGGAACGCGGCGAGCAGCACCTCGGTGTCGCTCTCGGTGCGGAAGGCCTGCCCCAGGCGGGTCAGCTGGGCCCGCAACTCGCGGTAGTTGAAGATCTCGCCGTTGAAGCAGAGCAGCCAACGCTCGTCGGTCGACGTCCACGGCTGGACCGCCCGGTCCCGGTCCACGACCCGCAGCCGGCGGGTGCCGGCGAGCAGCCCGCTCTCGGACCGGGTCTCGGTGACCTCACCGCGCGGTGCCAGGGCGGCGAGCATCCGCCGGAAGGTCGCCGGGTCGGCCTCGGGACCGATGCTCAACGCGATGCCGCACACCGGATCAGACCCCCATCTCGGCTTCGTACGCCCGGCGTAGCCGGCGCCGGGCGGTGGGCGCGAGACACAGGTGCCAGGCCTGCCCCTCGTCGATCACGTTCAGCTCCCCGGCCTCCTGTCGGCTCAGCAGCAGCTGCGCCAGGGTGTCCCGCGCGCCGAAACGCTCGAACCAGGCCAGCTCGACGTCGACCGAGTAGCCGAGGCAGTGCCCGCTGGGGAGCATCGCCGCGTAGCCCAGGCGGCGCAGCCGGTACTGGTGCTCGGCGCTGCGGACCAGACTCGTCACCCAGAGCGGCGGGGTGGCCGGCGGCGCGAGGGCGGTGAATTCCCGTCCGATCTCGTTGAGCAGCGCCACCACCTCGCGCCGGGCGCGGCGGAACAGCAGTCCCGCGGTGTGCGGGGTGGCGTCGGGTCGCAGCCGGCGACGCAACCCTCGCGCGGCCCGGCCGAGCATCGTGGCGGGCTGTTCCTGGTAGCGGAAGCGCAGCAGGTCACGGCGGCGCAGCCACTCCAGGTCGACCAGTTCGGCGCTGCCGTTGACCTGGTCGTCGGTGACGAAGGTCGGCGCGTCCTGCCACCACAGCACGTCGATGCGGGAGAGCAGGTAGATCCGGACCAGTGCGCTGAGGTCACCCGCCGAGGTGCGGTCGTTCGGCTGGTAACGGGCCATCTCCAGCAGCAGCGTCTCGCGCGCGCCGATCAACCCCTGCGGGGTGGCGTCGAGGACCGCGGCGAGCGCCGGCTCCCGCAGCCGCTCGTCAATGAGCACCTGCCGGGCCCGGGTGCTCGCCACGTCGGCCAGGGCGCCGACCTCGACCAACAGCTCGGCGACGGCGACCCGGTACGCGGCCAGGTCCACCGCGGCCGGCAACTCCCGGGACTCACCGGTCACCCGCACCTCGACCGCGAGCCCCGCCCCGGCGAGCCGGTCACGCAGCGCGGGGAGCCGGGCCAGGCCGGGTACCGGCTCGCGCTCGGCACCCCGCCGCACCGCGCCCAGGGTGACCCGCAGTTCGTCCAGGGCCTCGCGGCTGGTCCGGCTGATCGCGGTCAACGCCACCTCCGCCTGCTCCGGCCGCTTCGGCAGCAGGTGCAGGGCGATCTCGGCCTGCATGCTGATCGCGGCGAGCCCGTGCCCCACCACGTCGTGCACCTCCTGCGCGATACGCAGCCGCTCCTCGTCGGCCTGCCGCCGGGCCTGTTCGGCACGGTTGCGGGCCGTTTCGGCACGGGTACGCGCGGCCGTCTCACGACTCACCCGCACCACCACCCCCACGGCGAACGGTACGACCACCCAGGCCGATGCGGGCAGCACTCCCGTCCAACCCGGCGCCGGCCCCCGACCGAAGAAGACGTGCGCCAGCAACAGGACGAAGGCGCCACCGGTGGCCAGCGCCGCCGGACGCACCGGCAGGCGCACCGCCACGGTGTACACCGCGATCAGGAACGTCAGCAGAATCGGCCCGTACGGGTAGCCGATCAGCAGGTACGTCGAGGTGGCCACGGCGCCCACGACGAGGGTGGCGACCGGAGCACGCCGCCGGACCAGCAGGGCGAGCGCGGCGACGGCGATCAGCGCCCGAGAGGCGGCGTCCACCGGCCTCGACCCTGGCTGGTTGTCCCCGGCCAGACCGGTGGCGAGCAACCCGAAGCCGAGCAGCACCAGGGCGAGCACGGCATCTGCCGCCAGCTCCGGCCACCGCCACTGCCCGCCTCGTCGCATGGCCGTCATTCTGCCCGCGCCGACACCGCTCGACGTGCGTCCACGAGCGGCACCGCCGCTACGCCCCCGGACGTACCCCGCCGCCCCGCCGTTGCGC
>NZ_QGSZ01000274.1 GCF_003857055.1 Micromonospora inaquosa
GGCGAGTGCCCACGACATCGAGGTGGCGGCCGGAGCCGGGGAACCGGCGGACGCGACGAATGCGTTACGCAGCCGCCGGGCGACGGGCGCCTCGACGGTGCTGGACGCGGACTTCACGAACTCGCCCATTTCCTTCAGCTTGGCGAGAACGGTCTTACTCTCGACCCCGAGCTCTTTTGCAAGCTCGTGTACGCGGGCCTTGCCTGCCACTGCACTCCTCACTCCGAGGTCGTGCGGGCAGCACCCGCAGCGACCTCACTCGTGCACTTGAAGCCTGGTCATTTCAGGGACTTCATCGTGTGCTCATGTCGGTCGTCCTACCCTGCTAGCGACCCTCGCCCGGTCGGGCTGACCGGACGTAGTGGTTGGCGCATCGACGTGCTCTGCCAGCACACCGTGGTCAAGGACCTCGGTGCTGCGCAGCGCACGCCCAAAGGCGCGGCGCCGCACCGCCAGCGCGAAGCAGGCCGGATCCGGGTGCATGTTCGCTCCCCGACCCGGCAGCCTGCGGCGTGGATCAGGCCGGAGGCTGTGACCAGCCTCGTCCCTGACCGCGACGATCCGCAGCAATTCGCTGGCCGGCGCACGTTGCCGGCAACCCACACAGGTGCGCTCCGGCTGCGCGCGTCGTACCACTGGAGGAAGTCTACCCCTAGCTACCCGAGATCGCGCCGCCCGGCTCCCGCACGTGATCAGTTACCCCACGCGCCGCCGGCGCGGCCTGCTCCGCATCGGAGCGAATGTCGATCCGCCAACCGGTCAATCGGGCCGCGAGTCGGGCATTCTGCCCCTCCCGACCGATCGCGAGCGAGAGCTGGAAGTCGGGAACGGTCACCCGGGCGGCTCGACCGGCCAGGTCGACCACCTCGACCCGCAACGCCTTGGCCGGCGACAACGCGTTGCCGACGAAGGTGGCCGGGTCGTCCGACCAGTCGATGATGTCGATCTTCTCACCGTGCAGCTCGCTCATCACGGCCCGCACCCGCTGACCCATCGGGCCGATACAGGCGCCCTTTGCGTTCACCCCAGGGGTGGTGGAGCGGACGGCGATCTTCGTGCGATGGCCCGCCTCACGGGCGATCGCGCCGATCTCCACGGTGCCGTCGGCGATCTCCGGCACCTCCAGGGCGAACAGCTTCTTCACCAGAGCCGGATGCGACCGGGACAGGGTGATCTGCGGCCCGCGCATGCCCTTGGCCACATGCACCACGACACACCGGACCCGCTCGCCGTGGGCGTACCGCTCACCCGGCACCTGCTCGGACTGCGGCAGCACGCCCTCCAACTTGCCCAGGTCGACGCTGACGATGCCCTTCTCGGTACGCGTCTCGTGCGCCTGCACCACGCCGGTGACCAGGTCACCCTCGCGGCCCACGTACTCACCGAAGTGCACCTCGTCGGTGGCCTCCCGCAACCGCTGGAGGATCACCTGCTTGGCGGTCATGGCGGCGATCCGGCCAAAGTCGTGCGGGGTGTCGTCCCACTCCCGCACCAGGCTGCCGTCGGCGTCGAGCTCCTGCGCGTACACCAGGGCGGCGCCCGACTTGCGGTCGATCTCCACCCGGGCGTGCGGCTCGGCCCCGTCGGTGTGCCGGTAGGCGGTCAGCAACGCGGTCTCGATCGCCGCGAGAATCGTGTCGAACGGGATCTCCCGCTCGCGCTCGAGTGCGCGCAGCGCCGCGAGGTCGATGTTCACCTCTCCTCGTCCTCCACATCATCTTCGTCGTCGATGTCGTCTGAATCGTCGATCTCGTCGGAATCGTCCGCGTCGTCGAACTCGTCGTCCGGCTCGCCGAGCTCGGCGAGCCGGGTGAACTCGACCTGCACGCGGCCGGGGCCCAGTTGGGCGTACGCCCAGGCGGCACGGCCGTCGTCGGTCTCCAGGTGCACGCCCTCGTCGTCGGTCGCGACCACCCGACCGGTCAGCTGACGGTCACCGGCGGGCCGCTCGCCCCGCTGGCCGGGCAGCGCGGCCGCGCCCCGGACGGTGACCTTGACCAGCCGGCCCACGTTGCGCCGCCAGTGGCGGGGCAGGGTGAGGGGCCGGTCGACGCCGGGCGAGCTGACTTCCAGCTGGTACTCGCCGGCGACGATGTCGCCACCGGTCTCCTCCGCGGCGTCCAGCGCGGCCGAGACCGCGCGGGAGACGTCCGCGACGGCGTCCAGGTCGATCCCGCCGTCGGTGTCCACCATCACCCGCACCACGTGTCGGCGGCCGGCCCGGGAAACCGACAGGTCCTCCAGGTCGTAGCCGGCGTCGTTGACCACCGGCTCGATCACGGCCCGCAGTCGGGCCCGCCGCGCGGCGAGGTCACCGCCGCGGGGAGCCGCGGCGTCGCGGGGTCGACCCGTCGGCCTGGTGGCACGGCCACGCTGCGTCATCTCCGCACCCTCTCCCTGGTCAACGGGGGACGTCGTCCCGCCATGCCGGCACGCCACCGGAGTGGACACGCCGGTGGTTGCGCAGAGCGTAACGCGCCTGCCCGGCGGCGGACCGGGCGGCGCACCGACGCCGGTGACCCCCGGACCGGCGCGCATGGTGTTGACTTGGCCGGTGGGGATCGGCAGAACGACTCAGCGCGACCAAACATCCGGACATTCCCGGCGAAAGCTCTTGAGCGCCGGGGCGCTGCTGGTGCTCGGTGGCGCCGTGACGCCGCTGACCGGCTGTGATCTTTTCGACCGCGACGACCAACCGGCCCCACCGCCCGACCCGCTGCGGCCGATGGTGGACGAGTCACTCGCGCTGGCCGCCGCGTACCGGGCGAGCGCGACCGCGCATCCCGAACTCGCCGACCGGCTCAACCCGATCGCCGAGACGCACACCGCGCACGCCACCGAACTGGCCCGGGTGATCGGCGTGACCCTGCCCTCGCCGGCCTCCGCCGCCCCGACCACCGCACCGGCGGCCGATCCGAACAGCGCACGCGCCGGCCTACGGGCGCTGGAGAAGACCGCCCAGCAGTCCGCCACCGCCGCCTGCGCCGCGGCACCCGCGGAACGGGCCGCACTGCTCGGGTCGATCGTCGCCGCCCGAGCCACTCACCAGGAGGCACTCAAGTGAGGCAGCCGTCCGCCGGGGAGGCGCTCGCCTCCGCCCTGTCCGCCGAGTACGCGGCCATCTACGCCTACGGACGCATCGGCGTCCGGCTCACCGGAGCGGCGCGGGACGCGGCACGCCAGGCGGAGGCTGCGCATCGCCGCCGACGCGACGCGCTGGTGGTGCAGCTCACCACGGGCGGTGGCGTCGTCCCACCGGACCGCGCCGGTTACGCGCTGCCGTTCCCCGTCACCGACCGGGCCAGCGCCCTGCGGCTCGCCGCCGAGATGGAGGAGCGCACCGCCGCGCACTGGCGGGCCGCCCTGGCATCCACCACCGGCGCCGATCGGGACCAGGCGCTGGCTGCCCTGGTCGAGTACGCCGTGCGGGCCACCAGGTGGCGGAAGACGGCCGGGTCGACCCCGCTTACTGTCCCGTTTCCCGGACGACCAACCTGAACCGGTCTGTTCCGGTTGCGGTACGCATACCAGGTATGCATACTCCGTTGCCATGTCCATCCGTCACGGGTTGCTCGCCCTGCTCGAACGCGGCCAGATGTACGGCTACCAGCTACGCGCCGCGTTCGAGGAGTCGACCGGCTCGACCTGGCCGCTGAACATCGGGCAGGTCTACACCACGCTGTCCCGGCTGGAACGGGACGGTCTGGTGCGCCCGCTGCCGGAGAGCGAGGCCGGGCAACGCCCGTACGAGATCACCGACGCCGGCCGGGCGGACCTGGCACTGTGGTTCGCCACCCCGATCAGCCGTACCGACCGGCCCCGCGACGAACTGGCGATCAAGCTGGCGCTGGCGCTCACCACCCCCGGCGTCGACGTCCGGTCGGTGGTGCAGGCGCAGCGCAGCGCGACGATCCGGGCCCTTCAGGAGTTGACCCGGTTGAAGTACGGCAGCAACCGGCCGGAGGACCTCCCCTGGCGCCTCGTGCTGGACTCGATGGTGTTCCAGGCCGAGGCCGAGGTGCGCTGGCTGGACCACTGCGAGACCAGCCTGGTCCGGCACCGGCCCAGCGCCCCGGCGCCGCCCGGTGACGCCGACGCGCGGGACGCGGCTCGATGGGCCGGCGAGGAGGCACGACGGTGAGCGGGTCGGACGACGCGGTGCTGGAGCTACGCGCCGTCCACCGCACCCACGGCAGCGGGCCGGCGGCGGTGCACGCGCTGCGCGGCGTCAGCCTGGTCGTCCGGCCCGGCGAGCTGGTCGCCGTGATGGGGCCGTCCGGCTCCGGTAAATCAACACTGCTGGCGCTCGCCGGCGGATTGGACCGGCCGACCGGCGGCGAGGTCCGGGTCGAGGGGCAACCGCTGGGGGCGCTGGACCGCCGCGGGCTGGCCCAGCTGCGCCGCCGCCGGATCGGCTACATCTTCCAGCAGCTCAACCTGCTGGGCAGTCTGAGCGCGGTGGAGAATGTGGCGCTCCCGCTGGAACTCGACGGGACCAGCGGACGGCGGGCCCGCGCGCTGGCCATGGCCGCGCTCACCGAGGTGGGTCTGCCCGCGTTGGGTGACCGCTTCCCGGACCAGCTCTCCGGCGGGCAGCAGCAGCGGGTGGCGATCGCCCGCGCGCTGGTGGGTGAACGCCGGCTGGTGCTCGCCGACGAGCCCACCGGGGCGTTGGACTCCCAGACCGGCGAGGCGGTGCTGCACCTGCTGCGGCGCCGGATCGACGCGGGTGCCGCCGGAGTGCTGGTCACCCACGAGGCGCGGCACGCCGGCTGGGCCGACCGGGTGGTGTTCCTCCGCGACGGCGTCCTGGTCGACACGACGGCACCGCTGGGCAGTGTCGAGCAGTTGCTGTCCGGCAGCGACCGGTGATCATCCGCCGTCCGACGCGGGCCCCCGGTCGGGCCGACACCGCGACACCTCGGCCCGTCACGCCGTCCGCCCCGGTCGGCCGACGGCGCTTCGCCGAGCTGACCGGCTCCTGGCGGGCGGCGCTGCGGATCGCCCGGCGGGAGTCACGCCGGTCCCGGGGCCGGACCCTGCTGGTGCTCGCGATGATCGCCATGCCGGTGGCGGCGCTGGCCTTCCTGGCGGCGAGCTACGACATGGCCGAGCTGACCCCACAGGAACGCATCGACCGCCGGCTCGGGGTGGCCGACGCCCAGTTGCAGTGGATCGCCGACGCCCCGGTGGCGCAGGACGAGTGGGGTGAGGGCTGGTACACCAGCGACGGCGGGCCCTCCTCGAAGGTGACTGCGGCCCAGGTGACCGCACTGCTGGGGCCGGGCAGCCGGGTCACCGAGGTGCGTCCGCGCGTCCCGCTGACCCTGCGCGGCCCGGACCGCGACGAGGTCGTGAACGCTCAGGTGCTCGACCTCACCGACCCGTTGGCCCGCGGCCTGGTGCGGTTCCGGGCCGGCCGGGCACCGCGGCAGCCCGGGGAGGTCGCGGTCAGTCCGGCGGCGCTGCGCCGCTTCGACCTGCGCCTGGGCCGTGCCGTGGCCACCGCCGACGGGAGCAGGGCGTACACGGTGGTGGGGGTGGTCGAGTTTCCCGACGACCTCGGGCCGGTGGTGGCGTTACACCCGGGGGCCGTGCCCGCAACCGGTCCGCAGCCGGACAGCGTCTGGCTGGCGGACCTGCCCGGCACAGTGGACGCCGCGTTGGTGTCCCGACTCAACAACCTGGGAGTGGTGGTCGCCGCCCGACACCCGATCGGCCCGGCGACCGCAGCGAACCGGACGTGGCTCGGATCGATCCGGCCGAGCGACGCCAACGACCTGAGCACCGGTGTCCTCATCGCCGGCCTCGGGCTGCTGGAGGTCGTCCTGCTGGTCGGGCCGGCCTTCGCCGTCGGCGTCCGTCGCCGGCGGCGGGATCTGGCGCTGGTCGCGGTGGCGGGCGGGGACGCCGGCCAACTCCGCCGGGTCGTACTGGCCGACGGTGTGGTGCTGGGTGTGCTGGGGGCCGCCGCCGGCCTGCTGGTCGGCGTCGGCGCGGCGTTCGCCGGTCGCCCGCTGATGGAGCAGTACGTCTTCAGCGCCCGCTTCGGCGGCTACCGCTGCTGGCCGACAGCGCTGGTGCTCCTCGCTGGTGTCGCGGTGCTGGCCGGGGTGCTCGCCGCACTGGCGCCGGCCTGGACCGCCGCCCGACAGGACGTCAGCGCCGGGCTCGCCGGGCGACGGACGCCCGCGCAGTCGCGGGGCCGGTGGTTGGCGCTCGGCGTGACGCTGGTGGCCGGCGGGGCCGGGCTGGCGGCGTTCGGGGCCACCCGGACTTCCCCGGCGGTGATCCTCACCGGGTTGATCCTCGGCGAGTTGGGCCTGGTCTGCTGCACTCCCACGCTGCTCGGGGCGTTGGCCCGCCTTGGTCGGGTGTTGCCGCTGGCGCCACGGATCGCGCTGCGTGATGCCAGCCGCAACCGGTCCGCCGCGGCACCTGCCATCTGCGCCGTGATGGCCGCCGTCGCCAGCAGCGTGGCCCTCGGCGGATACCTGGCCAGCGACGGCGCCCGCGACGCGCGTGCCTACCAACCGGCGCTGCCGACCGGCCACGTACTGGTCAACCCGATGAGGTCGGCCGGGCAGCCCACGCTGGCCCAGGTCACCGACGCGGCCCGGAGTCAGTTCGGGGTCGACGCGGTCGCCCTCGTGCAGTCGGCGAGTTGCGGGGCGGGGCGCACTGGTTACTGCGACATCGCACCAGTGCTCCCGCTGACCCGGGCCTGCCCCTGGCAGCCCGGCGTTGAACTCCCCGCGGCGCAGCGCCAGCAGGCCCGGGCCGACCCCCGCTGCCAGTTCCGCGAGACGAACTACTTCGGCGGCTACGTGGAACCCGGAGTCGACGACGGGACCGCGCTCCCCCTGCTCACCGGCGTGGACCCGGCGACGACCGCCGCCGCCACGGCCGTGCTGCGCGCCGGCGGCGTGGTGGTGACCGACCCGCGTTACCTGCACGACGGCCTGGTCACCGTCCGGGTCAGCGAGGTGGAGGCCAGCCCGAACCGGCCGATCACCGACCACGACCTTCCGGGGTACGCGCTGCCCCGGGCGACCGGCCAGCCTCGTCTGCTGCTGTCCACCGCCGCGGCCCGACAGCTCGACCTGAGCTGGTCTACGACCGGTTGGGTGATCGGCACCACGACCCCGCCCGACGAGGAGCAACAGGCCCGGTTCGCCGCCGCCCTGCGGCCCTTCGGGACGCTCTCGCTGAGCGTGGAGAACGGCGGCCCTCCGCGCGACCTCTCACCGCTGCTGCTGTTGCTCGCGGCGGCGGCCGGGCTGATCACGGTGGGCGCGGCCGGGATCGCCACCGCGCTCGCCGCCGCCGAGGGGCGCGCCGAACTGACCACCCTCGCGGCGGTCGGCGCCGCCCCGGGGGTACGCCGACTGCTGGCGATCTGCCAGGCCGGCGTCATCGCCGGTCTCGGTTCGGTGCTCGGCATCGTGGCGGGCCTCGGCACCGCCGCGATCGTGCTGGTGTCGGTGAACCGGCAGTACGCCGGCGACTGGCCGGTACCCGATCCGTACCCCTTTCTGGTGCCGTGGCCCGCGCTCGGGGTCCTGGTGCTGGTGCCGGTGGTGGCGATGTTCGGGGCGGGCCTGTTCACCCGGGCCCGGCTGCCGATCGAACGGCGGCTGGACTGACCGATCCTGGGGGCTACCGAAAGGGACCACGCAGGGGTGCCGCCGGGGCCGGGCAGCCGGCAGACTGATCGGCGTGTCAGTGCTGGGAAGAGTCACCCGTCGGCTCGGTCATCATCGTTGGTTCGGCTCGGCCGCGCGTCTGTTGGTCCCCGCCGATCGGGTGGTCGGTCGCCTCACCCGGGGCCGGGTGGTCGCGCTCGGCCTGATCCCGTCTCTGGTGATCACCACGACCGGCCGCCGCTCCGGCAAGCCTCGCAGCAATCCGCTGGTCTACGTGCCCGACGGTGACGCGTACGTGGTGATCGGCTCCAACTGGGGGCAGACCCACCACCCCGGTTGGGCGATGAACCTGCTCGCCGATCCCGCCGCCCAGGTGGACGTGAAGGGCCGGCGGATCGCGGTGCGGGCCGAGCGGGCGACCGGCGCCGAACGGGACCGGTTGTGGCAGTTGCTGGTCACCGAGTGGCCGGCGTACCACACGTACGTGCAACGGGCCGGCGGCCGGGAGATCCACATCTTCCGGCTGGCCCCGACCGGGCGCGGCGCACCCGAGGGTCCGCCGTCGGCTGGCTAGGCTGACGCCTGGTAGCCAAGGCGAGGCGATCCCGTGAGCGCGAGGAGTGAGCCGGGGTTGCGAGCCCCGCAGTCGCGAACAAAGGCGGACCCGTGAGCGCGAGGAGTGAGCCGGGGTTGCGAGCCCCGCAGTCGCGAACAAAGGCAAGCCCATGAGCGCGAGCAGCGAGCAGGCCGGTGCCGACCGGGGTCTCGACGATCGACGGTGGATGGTCGCGGAGCGGGTCGCCGGGGCGGTCCGGCGGCGGTTCCCGGCCGATGTGCTCGCGATCGCGGTGCACGGGCCGCTGGCGCACGGTGACGACGACGGCGGCGGGGACCGCGAGGCGGGCATGCTGGTGGTGACCTATCGACCCGGGACCGGGCCGCCGCCGGCGACCCGGCGGGTGGACGGGGTGCTCGTCGATCTGACCGTGGCCGCCGCCGAGGACTACCTGGCGCAGGCCAGGGTGCTCTCCCCGCTCTGGCCGCTGACCGCCGACCGGTACGTCACCACGCAGGCGTTGCACGATCCGACGGGTTGGTTGCGGACGCTGCGCGACGAGCATCTGGGCCGGCTGGCCCGGGCCCGGCCGGCGGAGTTCAGCACCGCGGCCCGGCAGGCGTGGTACCGGGGCAGCGCGGCGCACTCCCGGGCGGCCCGGCTCGCCGAGTGGTACGAGACCGATCAGGCTCTGCTGATGCTCGGTGAGGCCCGGCTGGCGGCGGCCACGGTGACCGGCCTGCTGAGTCGCACCTACTTCCGGGACCCGGGGGACGCGGTGCGGCGCACCGGGTTGGCCGGCGCGGACATGACCGAGGTGGGTGTGGTGTTGGCCCGGCAGGCCGAGGAGTTGGCGGCCCGTGGTCGTGCGGTCGACGGCACGGTCGACGAGCTGCTCAGCACCTGAGGCGGCGCGTCACAGCCCGCCCGGTACGCCGATCAGCGAGCCGATCAGGTAGGTGGCCCCGGCCGCCGCGGCGCCCAACAGCAGCTGGCGCAGCCCGCTGGTCCACCAGGGACGGTTGGTGAAGCGGGCCACCACGGCACCGGCGACGAACAGCCCGAGCCCGCCGACGGCGAGGGTCAGCCAGAGTTCGGTGGCGCCGAGCAGGTACGGCAGCAGCGGGATCAGTGCGCCGATCGAGAAGAACAGGAACGACGAGATGGCCGCGGCCCACGGGCTGGGTTGGTCGTCGGGGTCGACGCCCAACTCCTCGCGGACGTGCACCCGCAGCGCCTCCTCCGGGTCGCGCCGCACCGCCTCGGCGACCTGGGTGGCGAGGTCCCGGGGCAGGCCGCGGGCCACCCACGCGTCGGCCAACTCCCGCGCCTCCGCCTCGGGGTGCCGTTCCAGTTCCCGTCGTTCCTTTGCCACCTCGGCGGCGACCTGCTCGTTGGCGGAGCGCACGCTGGTGTACTCGCCGAGCCCCATCGAGATCGCACCGGCCACCAGGCCGGCGGTGCCGGTGAGCACGATGTTGCGGGGCGACACCCCGCCACCGCCGACGCCGGCGATCAGGGCGATGTTGGTGACCAGGCCGTCCATCGCGCCGAAGACGGCGGGGCGCAGCCAGCCGCCGGAGACGTCCGCGTGGTGCGCCTCGCGCAGCGCCGCTGGGGTGTCGGTCACGGCAGGGTCAGGATTTCGTGGCCGTCGTCGGTCACCACGATGGTGTGCTCGAACTGGGCCGTCCACTTCCGGTCCTTGGTGACCACGGTCCACCCGTCGTCCCACATGTCGTACTGGTAGGTGCCGAGGGTGATCATCGGCTCGATGGTGAACGTCATGCCCGGCTCCATGATGTCGGTGGGGCGCGGGCTGTCGTAGTGCGGCACGTAGAGGCCGCTGTGGAAGGCCTCGCCGATGCCGTGGCCGGTGAAGTCGCGGACCACGCCGTAGCCGAACCGCTTGGCGTACGACTCGATGACCCGGCCCACGACGTTGATCTGGCGGCCCGGGGCGACGGCGCGGATGCCGCGCATCATCGCCTCGTGGGTCCGCTCGACCAGCAGCCGGGCCTCTTCGCTGACCTCGCCGACGCAGAAGGTGGCGTCGGTGTCACCGTGCACCCCACCGATGTACGCGGTCACGTCGACGTTGATGATGTCGCCGTCCTGCAGGACCGTGGAGTCCGGGATGCCGTGGCAGATGACCTCGTTGAGGCTTGTGCAGCAGGACTTCGGGAAGCCCTTGTAACCCAGCGTCGACGGGTACGCGCCGTGGTCGCAGAGGAACTCGTGGACCACCTTGTCGATCTCGTCGGTGGTCACGCCGGGCTTGCAGTGCTCGCCGGCGAGTTGGGTCGCCTGGGCGGCGAGCCGGCTGGCGATCCGCATCTTCTCGATGGTCTCCGGCGTCTGCACGTGCGAGCCACGCCACTGGATCGGGCGCGTCTTGCCCACGTACTCCGGTCGGGCGATCTGGGGTGGCACCGGTCGCATCGGGGAGAGCGTGCCTGGTGTCAGCGGCGGGCGGACGGTCATGCCGTAAGCCTATCGCCGGGACCGCTGGTGAGCCGCGCCACGGCCGCCGGGTGGAGGTTGTTGCCCTGCCAGGGCGGCTGTGCCATGGTGTCTGCGTGGATCAAGGGGGAGCACCGCCCGTCTTCTCCGCCACCGCCGAGATCGACGGTGGCCATCTCCACGTGGTGGTGGCCGGTGAGGTCGACATGGCGACCGCGGACACGATGCTCCAGACGGCCCTGCGCGAGCCCGCCGGCAAGATCACTCTCGACCTGAGCGCTGTCACCTTCTTCGACTCGGCCGCCATCCACGCCCTGGTCCGGCTCGCCCAGCAGGTTCCGGGCACGCTCACCGTTCGTCCGTCCCAGCAGGTTCGTCGTGTGCTGGAGATCTCCGGCCTCGGTGAGCAGAGCTGGCTCGACCCGGCCTAGGGCCGGCGTCACAGTCCTCGGTCGAGCCGGCCGACGCCCCCCGGCCGCAGCCGGGCGCCCGGTCAGTCCCGCAGCTGCCGGCGCAGCGTCACCTCGGTGCCCTCATCGGTACGCCGCACCGTCAGGTCGCCCAGCGCTCTGATCAGGGCCAGGCCGCGACCCCGGAAGCCGGAGCCGGTCGACTCCCGCCACTGCCCGCTGTCGCGCACGGTGGCCGTCACCGTCCGATCCTCGATGGCCACCTCCACGCTGATCATGGCCTCGGCGGGTTGGACCGGGTGCTCGATGGCGTTGGCGGCGGCCTCGGAGACGGCGACGGTCAGGTCGAACAGGTCAGTTTCGCCGACGGAGTGCGCGACCAGGAAGTCCTCCAGCCGCTTGCGTAGCACGCTGAGCCGGGTCGGGTCCGCCGGTAGCCGCAGCGCGAAGCGGTTCAGCTCCGCCGCCTCCAGGGCGAGGACCGCCACGTCGTCGCGGCGCGGCCGGCCGGTGACCCGCTCGACCACCGCGTCGATCAGATCCACCACGTGCTCACTCGGGGTGGCCGCGTCCACGCGGAGCTGGGCCAGTGAGGCATCAATGCCGAGCTGACGGTCCTCGATCAGCCCGTCGGTGTAGAGCAGCAGTCGACTCCCGGCCGGCAACTCCGTCTCGGTCGACTCGTACGTCGCAGCCGAGAGGGCGCCGACCGGTGGACCGAGCGCCCGGTCGTGCAGGAACGCCACGTCGCCTCCGGTGATCAACAGTGGGGACGGGTGGCCGGCGCTCGCGTACCGCAGCCGACCGGTGCGGGGGTTGAACAGCAGGCAGACCACTGTCGCGAAGGACCGGCCCTCGGTGGAGCCGACCAGGCGGTTGAGGCGGGTCAGTGACTCACCCGGGTCGAAGCCCTCCAGCACGTACGCCCGCAGCGCGTTGCGCAGCTGCCCCATCGCGGCGGCGGCCCGGACGCCCTTACCGACCACGTCCCCGATGACCAGCACCAGTTCGTCGCCGTTCAGCGCGATCGCGTCGTACCAGTCGCCGCCGACCTCGACGTCGGCGCTGCCGGGCAGGTAACGGCTGGCCACCACCGCGCCGGGCAGTTGGGGCAGCGACCGGGGCAGCAGGCTGTGCTGCAGGGTGGTGGCGATGCGGTGTTCGGCCTCGTAGAGCTGGGCGTTTTCCAGCCGCACCCCGACCAGCCGGGCCAGCTGCGTCAGCGCGGCGTCGTCGGCCTGCGCCTCGTCGCCGTCCGCCCGCCAGACCTGCAGCTCACCGAGTTGCCGGCCGGTGGTGCCGGTCAGCTCGGCCACGAAGGACGGGTCGGCGGCGGCGGTGCCGCCACCGTCCGCTTCGAAGCGCGCCCCGGCCGTTGTGACCACCACCCGAGCCGCCTCGGCGAGGCTCAACGCGTGCCGGGCGGCGACCTGGAGCACGTCGGCTGTGGACCGGGCGGTGTTCACCGCCACCGCCGCGTCGGCCAGCGCCCCGAGCCGGCGGATGATCTGCCCGCGCAGCTGGCCCAGCTCCACGTTGGCCCGCACCCGGGCGATCAGCTCCTGCGCGGAGAACGGCTTGGTGAGGTAGTCGTCGGCACCGACGGCGAGGCCGGCGACGGCCTCCGCGGAGCCGGCGCGGGCGGAGAGCAGCACGATCGGCACATGCCGGGTACGCGGGTCCGCGCGCAGCGCGCTGACCAGCCCGAACCCGTCCAGCCGAGGCATCATCACGTCGGTGAGCACCAGGTCGAAGCCGCCCTCGCGGGCCAACGGCAGGGCATCGAGCCCGTCGTTCGCGGTGACCACGTCCCAGGTCGGCGAGAGTAGCCGGCTGACGTGCTCTTGCAGGTCGGCGTTGTCGTCGACGACCAGGATCCGGCCAGCCGGAGGGCCCTTCGTCAGCCGACGGTCGACCTCGGGTGTCGGCGCGACACCGGCCCACAGCGCGGTCTCCGCCACGAAGAGCCGGGCCTGCTCGGGCTCACCCAAGGGCAGCGGGTCGAACGCCACCACCCGGTCCGCCGGCAGGTGCGCCGAGCCGAACGGAACTGTCACGGTGAGGGTGCTGCCCCCGTCGACCTGGCTGGTCAACCCCACCTGACCGCCGTGCATCTCGACCAACTCCCGGACCAGCGCGAGGCCGATGCCGGTGCCTTCGTGGGTGCGTGCCCGCACCCCCGGCACCCGGTGGAACCGTTCGAAGACGTGCGGCAGTTCCTCCGGGACGATGCCGATGCCGGTGTCCGTCACCTCCAGCCGGGCCGCGCCCTCCACGGCCTGGACCCTCACCCGGATCTCGCCGTCGAAGGTGAACTTGACAGCGTTCGACACCAGGTTGAGGACGATCTTCTCCCACATGTCCCGGTCGACGAAGACCGGCGTCGGCAGGGGCGGGCAGTCCACCACCAGCCGCAACCCGGCCCGGTCGGTGGCTGAGCGGAAGGTGCTGGCCAGCCGGGCGGTGTAACCGGCGAGGTCGGTGGGCTGGTAGCGGGCGGCCAGCCGGCCGGACTCCAGCCGGGAGAAGTCCAGCACCGTGTTGACCAGCTTGAGCAGGCGCAGCGCGTTGCGGTGCATCATGCTGAGCCGGTCGGTTTCGGTGGCGGGCAGCTCCGGGTCGGCCAGCATGTCCTCCAGCGGGCCGAGCACCAGGGTCAGCGGGGTGCGGAACTCGTGGCTGACGTTGGCGAAGAAGTTGGTCTTCGCCCGGTCCAGCGCGGCCAGCTCGGCGGCCCGGGCCCGCTCCTCCTCGTACGCCCGCTGGGTGGCGACCGCCCGGGAGATCTGGGCGGCGACCAGGCCGAGGAAGTCGCGGTAGTCGTCGTTGAGCGGCAGCTGGCGGGCCACGCCGACGACCAGCACGCCAACCGTCTGGTTGCTCGCCGTGAGCGGCAGCACGAGGGCCTGGTCGGCGGCGTCGACCGGCAACGCGTCGAGCAGACCGGCCACCTCGACCGTGGCGGGCGCGCCATCGGGTGTCAACCGGGCGAGCAGCTGCGAGGTGACATCGGCGGCGGGAGGGGTGGTGCCGGTGCGACCGGCAAGGGTGAGCTGGCCGTCGCCGTTGACCAGATAGATCAGGGCGAAGGGCAGGTCCGCCCGGTGCCGGCCGAGCACCCCGGCGGCTGTCCGGCCCAGTTCCGCGGCGCTGCCGATGTCGCTCAGTTCGGCGCCCAGTTCGGAGAGCGCTCGCAGCCGGCGTTCGCCGAGCACCCGCCCGGTGGTCTCGCTGACGATGCAGTAGACGCCACTGACCGAGCCGTCGTCACCCCGGATCGGATCGTACGAGACGTTGAAGTAGGTCTGCTCGACGAAGCCGTGCCGGTCCAGCAGAAAGGGGTGGTCCTCGCCCC
Source organism: Micromonospora inaquosa (assembly GCF_003857055.1). Taxonomy (GTDB): domain Bacteria; phylum Actinomycetota; class Actinomycetes; order Mycobacteriales; family Micromonosporaceae; genus Micromonospora; species Micromonospora inaquosa. The sequence goes on from NZ_QGSZ01000274.1 coordinate 14,431, forward strand.
GATAGGAACGTCCGGTGCTCCGGACGCCGTCGAGCAGCGGACCGAGCACCGCCCACGTCTCCGCCCAGTACGCGCGGGCCGGTTGACCGATCACGTCTGGGTGTTTGCCGCCGATGGTCGGCCGGTAGGCGTCGTTGTAGAAGGCCAACTGCTCGTCGCCCCAGAACATGACGATCGGTGCACTGGAGGCGAGCATCATCCCGACCGCGGTGCAGAGCGCCGGGGGCCACTGACCGGGCTCACCCAGCGGGCCGGCGGACCAGTCGAAGGAGGCCAGCCGCTCACCCATCTCACCGCCGGCCGCGAACGCGGCGGCCAGCAACGGAGGGTTCTCGCGGCCGGACAGGGCGGCAGGCCCGATGTCAGCGCCCCCCTGGGCCGAGCTCATGCAGCCTCCCGCTCCGGCCGTACCCCTCGACCGTTGATCTTCACCCGCCGTGCTCCGACTTGTACCCAAGCGGACCGGCAACGTAACGCATCACGACGGTCTGACGCTGGTTACCTACGCCTGAGCGGTCGGGCACCGGACAGTACGGAGAACGGCGGTGGCCGGAGCGCGCCCTGCCGAGTCAGAAGACCGGCAGCCCGTCGATGCTCGCCGCGTTCTTGGCGGCCCGGTAGACGGCCAGGTCGTCGGTGCTGCGGCGGGAGTGTGAGGTGAGCAACAGATCGCGTTCGGCCCGGAAGTCCATCAGTGGCACCGCGTATCCGCAGGAGTCACTGACCCGCTCCACCTCGACCGTGATGACCTCCCACCGGCGCCAGCGACCGGCGGGGGCGATCTCAGTCACACCCCCGGCCAGCGGCCCGCACCAGCGCCGTGATCGAACGGGGCTCCCGCTCATTCTCCGGATGCCACTGCACCCCGAGCACGAACGGCCGGGCCGGGTCCTCCACCACCTCGACCACGCCGTCCCCCGCCCAACCGGTCACCGTGAGCCGACCCGGATCGGCAACCGCCTGGTGGTGGTACGAGTTGACCTCTTCGACCCCCGCCAACACCGAGGCGGCCAGGCTCCCCGGCGCGAACCGCACCGGGTGGGTTCCGTACACGCCGGGCGCCGGACGGTGCGCCTCGTGACCCACCACGTCCGGCAGGTGCTGGTGCAGGGTCCCGCCGTACGCGACCGCGAGCAACTGCATGCCCCGGCACACGCCCAGCACCGGCACCTCGGCGGCGAGCGCGGCGGCCAACAGGGTCAGCTCGCCGGCGTCCCGGTCCGGCCGGTCCTCGGTACGCGGGTCGGGCGGCTGGCCGTACCGCCCCGCACCGACGTCCGCGCCACCGGCCAGCAACAACCCGTCGAGGACACCCACCACGTCCGCGTCCACGTCGTCGGGCGGCAGCACCACCGCCCGGCCACCCGCGGCCGTCACCGCCCGGGTGTACGCCTCCGGCACCAGCACCGCCCGCACCCCCCGCCAGACAGCCCAGTCGGCGGGCTCGACGTACGCGCTGACCCCGATCAGCGGCCGCCTTCCCCCGGTCGGCACTGTTCGCGACCGCGGGGTACGCGGACCCGGCTCACTCCTCGCGCTCACAGAGCCGGCAGCGTTTCGCGACTGCGGGGCTCGCAAACCCGGCTCACTCCTCGCGCTCACAGAGCCGGCAGCGTTTCGCGACTGCGGGGCTCGCAAACCCGGCTCACTCCTCGCGCTCACAGGGGAGTGACGTAGGCGCCCGTGATGCCACCGTCGACCACGAACTGCGCGGCGGTCATGAACGAGGCGTCGTCACTGGCCAGGAACGCCACCGCGGCGGCGATCTCCTCCGGTTGCCCGAAGCGACCCATCGGCACGTGCACCAGCCGGCGGGCGGCCCGTTCCGGGTCGGCGGCGAACAGTTCCAACAGCAACGGGGTGGCCACCGGGCCGGGACAGAGCGCGTTCACCCGGATGCCCTCACGGGCGAACTGCACACCCAGCTCCCGGGTCATCGCCAGCACCCCGCCCTTGCTGGCGGTGTACGCGATCTGCGAAGTCGCCGCGCCCATCAGCGCCACGAACGACGCGGTGTTGATGATCGAGCCCTTGCCCTGCCTGCGCATGTGCGGAATGGCGTACTTGCAGCACAGGTAGACGCTCGTGGTGTTGACCCGCAGCACCCGCTCCCACGCGTCCAGGCCGGTGTCCAGGATGGAGTCGTCGTCCGGGGGTGAGATGCCGGCGTTGTTGAACGCGATGTCCACCCGGCCGTGCCGGTCGGCCACCCCGTCGAACAGGTCGCGTACCGCCGACTCGTCGGCCACGTCGGTGGCCACGAACTCGCCGCCGCACTCCTCGGCCGCCTTCGTGCCGGCCGCCGCGTCGATGTCCACGCAGACCACCCGGGCCCCCTCGGCGGCGAACCGCCGCACGGTGGCCAACCCGATGCCGCTGCCCGCTCCGGTGACCACTGCCACCCGGTCCTGCAACCGACCCTGCACTGGCCTCACTCCTCTGTCGCGATGAACACGTTCTTGACGTCCGTGAAGGAGTGCAACGCGTCCGGGCCCAGCTCACGGCCGAGGCCGGAGCGTTTCATCCCACCGAACGGGGTCCAGTAACGCACCGAGGAGTGCGAGTTGACGCTCAGGTTGCCCGAGTCGACGGCACGGGCCAGGCGCAGGGCCCGACCGACGTCGCGGGTCCAGATCGAGCCGGAGAGGCCGTACTCGGTGTCGTTGGCGAGCCGGACCGCGTCCGCCTCGTCGTCGAACGGGAGGACCGAGACGACCGGGCCGAAGATCTCCTCCCGCCAGTGCCGGTCGGCCGGCGAGTCGGCCAGCAGCACCGTGGGCGCGTGCCAGAACCCGGGGCCGTCGGGGCAGGAGCCGGTGAAGGCGACGGTCGCCCCGGTCAGGTAACCGGCGACCCGGTCCCGTTGGGCGGCGGAGATCAGCGGGCCCATCTCGGCGGTGTCGTGGGACGGGTCCTCGACCCGCACCGCGCGTACCGCTGGTTCGAGCAGTTCCAGGAACCTGTCGTACACCGGCCGTTGGACCAGGATCCGCGACCGTGCGCAGCAGTCCTGGCCGGCGTTGTCGAAGACCGCGCCCGGCGCGGTCGCGGCGGCGCGTTCCAGGTCGGCGTCGGCGAACACGATGTTCGCGCTCTTGCCACCAAGCTCCAGGGTGAGTCGCTTCACCTGGGCGGCGCAGCCGGCCATGATCCGGGTGCCGACCTCGGTGGAGCCGGTGAAGCAGATCTTGCGGACCGCCGGGTGGGTGACGAACCGCTCGCCCACCACCGCGCCCTCGCCTGGGACGACGGTGAACACGTCGTCGGGCAGGCCCGCCTCGCGGGCCAGCTCGGCCAGGCGCAGCGCGGTGAGCGGGGTCAGCTCGGCGGGTTTGAGCACCACGGTGTTGCCGGCGGCGAGCGCCGGAACGAACCCCCAGGCGGCGATCGGCATCGGGAAGTTCCACGGCACGATCACGCCGACCACGCCGAGTGGCTCGTGGAAGGTGACGTCCAGGCCACCGGCCACCGGGATCTGCCGCCCGGTCAGCCGCTCCGGGGCCCCGGCGTAGTAGTCCAGCACGTCGCGGACGTTGCCGGCCTCCCAGCGGGCGTTGCCGATGGTGTGCCCGGAGTTGCGCACCTCCAGCCCGGCCAATTCCTCCACGTGCGCGTCGACGACAGCGGCGAACCGCCGCAGCAACCGAGCCCGATCCCCCGCCCCAACGGCCCGCCACGTCTCGAAGGCCCGCGCGGCCCGGGAAATGGCCGCGTCCACCTCAACCACCGACGCCCCGGATACCTCCCGAAACCCCACCCCAGAAGCCGGATCCACCAGCACTGTCACGCCCCTACCCCCACCCCTGCACGATCGTGCAGTTGTTGTCCCGACAGGAGCCGTCGACCACCACAGACCGCCGACACACAGTGCACGATCGCGGAGGATGGGAGCGGGGGTCAGAGGCGTTCGAAGCCACGGTTCAGCTCCCAGTCCGTCACCGCCGCGTCGTACGCCGCGATCTCCACTCTTGCCTGGTTGGCGTAGTGGGCCACCACCTCGTCGCCGAACGCCTCGCGGGCCACCTCGGAGTCTTCCCACAGCGCCAGGGCGTCACGGAGGGTGCCGGGGACACGCTCGGCCTCCGGGTCGTCGTACGCATTGCCGGTGCACTCCTCGCCCAGCTCCAACTCCCGCTCGACGCCGTGCAGCGCGCCGGCGACCAGCCCGGCGATCGCCAGGTACGGGTTGACGTCGGCGCCGGGCACCCGGTTCTCCACCCGCATGCCCTGCCCGTGCCCCACGACCCGCAGCGCGCAGGTGCGGTTGTCCACCCCCCAGCGCAGCGCAGTCGGGGCGAACGATCCCGGCTGGTACCGCTTGTAGGAGTTGATGTTCGGGGCGAAGAGCAGACTGAACTCCCGCATGGTGGCGAGCAGCCCGGCGAGCACCCGCTGCCCGGTCTGCGACAGGTGCGCCGGCCCGTCGCCGAGCATCGCCGAGTCACCGTTGTGGTCACGCAACGAGAAGTGGATGTGGCAGGAGTTGCCCTCCCGCTCGTTCGGCTTGGCCATGAACGTGATCGCCATCCCCTCCTGGGCGGCGATCTCCTTGGCCCCGTTCTTGTAGATGACGTGGTGGTCGGCGCAGGCGATCGCCTCGTCGTAGCGGAAGGCGATCTCGTGCTGGCCGAGGTTGCACTCACCCTTGGCGCTCTCCGGCGTGAGCCCGGCACCGGCCATCTCCGTGCGGATCCGGCGCAGCAGCGGCTCCACCCGGGCGGTGCCGAGCAACGAGTAGTCGACGTTGTACTGATTGGCCGGGGTGAGGTCGCGGTAGCCACGCCGCCAGGCGTCCTCGTACGAGTCGCGGAACAGCACGAACTCCAACTCGGTGCCGGCGTACGCGGTCAACCCGCGCTCGGCCAGCCGGGCCAGCTGCCGGCGCAGGATCTGCCGGGGCGAGGCGACCACGTCACCCGAGCCGTCCAGCCAGGTCAGGTCGGCCAGCAGAAGGGCAGAGCCGGGCTGCCACGGCATCCGGCGCAGGGTGTCGAAGTCCGGCACCATCGCGAAGTCGCCGTAGCCGCGTTCCCAGCTCGACATCGCGTACCCGTCGACGGTGTTCATGTCCACGTCCACGGCGAGCAGGTAGTTGCACCCCTCGCTGCCGTGCTCGACGACCTGGTCGAGGAAGAAGGGCGCGTGAAACCGTTTGCCCTGTAGGCGGCCCTGCATGTCGACCAGGGCCAGCACCACGGTGTCGATCTCACCCTCGGCAACAGCGACCCGCAGTTGTTCCAGCGTGAACGGGGCTTTCGTCATTCGCGGGCCTCCATCACCAAGGTCTACTGGCAAACCGGACCACCGTCAATGCCCCGACCCGCCGGGGCGCGAAACCGGGGAGTACGCCCGCGCCGGTGGCTTGAACTCTCGCCGGACGGAACCTGGACGAGTTCGGGATCTCTCCTCGACGGTCACCGATCACTCACGACGTTCGTCGACAGTGCGGACCGGGCCGGTGAACCATTTGCGGGCCGAGGCGTACCACCAGACGGCGACGACCAGCAGCACCCCGCCCACGGCCAGCGGCGCGTAGTTCACCGCCGACCAGGTGAATTCGTCATTGCCGGGCACCCCGGACGGCACGATCGGCAGCACGAAGTAGACGGCGATGATCGCGATCTCGATCACCGCGATCCAGCCGAGCAGCTTGTACTTGCGGCCGAGCGTCCACGGCCCGGGGACGAACCGGTCGCCCATCCGCAGTCGGAGCGCGATCGGGATGAGGAACGACAGGTAGAGCCCGAGCACCGCCACCGAGACCACCGCGTAGAAGGCGATCGGGATGCCGGCGGAGCTCTCGTAGAGCGCCGGCAGGGTCAGCACCAGCCCGGCCAGGGTGGCGCCGATGATGGCGTTGACCGGGGTGCCGTTGCGGTCGACGGTCGACCAGAGCCGCCAACCGGGCACCGCCCGGTCCCGGCTGAACGCGTACGCCATGCGGCTCATCGAGGTCACGCAACTCATGCCGCAGAAGAACTGGCCGATGGTGGAGATGATGATGACGATCTTGAAGAAGACCGGGGTCAGTGCCGACTCGAAGATGGCTCCGGAGAAGCCGCCAGCGGCATTGACCGCCTCGACGTCGGTGGCCGCGAAGAGAAACGCCAGCAGCAGGATCCAGCCACCGACCGCCGAGTAGAAGATCGACTGCCAGAGTCCGCGGGCCGCGGCCTGCGAGGCGCCCCGGGTCTCCTCGGACACGTGCGCGCAGGCGTCGAAGCCGGTGATCGTGTACTGGGTCAGCAGGAAACCCAGCGGAAGCACGTAGAACCAGAACGTCAGCCCGCCGATGTCCCCGTCACCGAAGCCGGAGTTGTTGAACCGCTCGGTGAACACGAACTGGAAGCTCTGGTGGTTGTCCGGCACGAAGACCAGGATGGCCACCACGACGGCCGCGCCGGCCACGTGCCACCAGACCGAGACGTTCTGGAGTACGTCGATGATCCGGTGCCCGAAGATGTTGATCAGCCCGTGCAACACCAGGATGATCACGAAGAGGATGAACGCCTGCCGCAGCGTCCCGGCCCAGCCGTCGAAGAGCGCCGACAGGGTGAGGTTGAGGAACGTCGCACAGCCGTAGTCGACCGAGGCGGTGACCGCGACCAGACCGATCAGGTTCAGCCAGCCGGTGAACCAGCCGTGCACCGGACGGCCCATTGTCGCCGCCCACCAGTAGATCCCACCCGCGGTCGGGTACGCCGACACCAGCTCCGCCATGCAGAAGCCGATGATCAGGATGAACAGTGAGATCAGCGGCCAGCCCCAGGAGATGGCGACCGGTCCGCCGTTGTTCCACGCCTGACCGAAGGTGGTGAAGCAACCGGCCAGGATCGAGATGATCGAGAAGGAGATGGCGAAGTTGGAGAAGCCACTCCACTTGCGGCGTAGCTCCTGTTTGTAGCCGAGTTCAGCGAGCCGCCGGGCGTCGTCGTCCATCGGTTGCTCGGCGGTCGGCACGGGCGTCGTGGCCACTGCACACCTCCCTGAGGTGGTTCCGCGTGCGAGTGGGCAAAGTGTCGACCCGGACGATCAAGGCGGTCAATACGTAGTCGGTGGGAATCTCACCGCCACCGGGCTAATTGCGTTGCCGTCCGGCCGCCCCGGCCCGCATCCTGAACCGGTGACCAGGCCCGATCAGGGCCGACCCGCCGGGCACTCGGACCGCCCGGCCCACGGCGCGGGGCACGCCTCTCTCTCACGTACGAGCATTCCGCCGTACCCAAAAGTGCCCCGCGCCCCCTCTCCCCTCGTGATCAAGAGGTTTGCGTCAAACGAGGCCCGGAATCTGACGCAAACCTCTTGATCACCGCCGGGAAAGGAGGCTGGGGGTCAGGTTAGGAGGAGGCCGGCTACCCAGAGGGCGGCGATCAGGAGGCCGGCCAGGAACTCCACGAGCATCGACAGGCCGGCGGCCTTCAGGGCCTGCACCGTGGACGGCCAGGCGAGCTGGTTGCTGCCCAGCCGCAGCCGCTCCGCCGCCCACACCCCGGCCACGAAGCCGAGCACCAGGCCGACGACCGGCACCACGAAGAACCCGATGATGCCGAGCACCCCACCGGCGAGCAGCGTGGACGTCGGCACACCGGTGCGCTTCAGGTTCCGGCCGGGCCACGCGTACTTGATCACGGCGCCACTCGCGGCGACCAGGGTGACGGCGGCGAACACCGCCCAGCCACCCAGGCCGGCACCGCCGAACACGGCCCAGAGCAGCACGCCACCCCAGCACAGCGGCAGCGCCGGCAGACCGGGCACCACCACGCCGGCCAACCCGGCCAGGATGGCCAGCCCGGCCACCACGGTCACCACCGTCTGCGAGTCCGTCAGGTCCACGCCGCCACCCTCCACCGCCACCGTCCAGACCGGACCGGCACCCCGCTCACGCCGGCACTCCGCCGCCGCGCAGCCGGGCGGTGATCACGTCGGCCGGGGCCGGGGCGCCGAAATACCGGCCCTGCCCGGTGTCGCAGCGCAGCGCCCGCAGCCGTTCGGCCTGCACGCCGGTCTCCACCGCCTCGGCCGTGACCCACAGCTCCAGGGCGTGCGCCAGCCGGACCAACGCGTCGACGATCCGTTCGTCGCGGTGGTCGGCCGCCACGTCGGTCCCGTCCGCGCGGATGCCCTCGACGAACGGCCCGGCGAGTTTCAGGCAGTGGATCGGCAACCGGCGCAGGTACGCCAGGTTGGAGTACCCGGTGCCGAAGTCGTCCACGGCCAGCCGGACGCCGAGCGCGGCGAGCCGGTGCAGGCTGCGCAGGGGTTCACCGGCGCTGCCCATCACCGCGCTCTCGGTCAGCTCCAGTTGGAGCAACTCCGCGGGCAACCCGCTGGTGCGCAGCGCGTCGGCCACGGTGTCCACGATGGCCGGTTCGTCGGCCTGCCGCGCGGCCAGGTTGACGCTGACCACCAGCTTGGCGTGCGGGAACTCCCGCCACCACCGTTCGGCGTCCGCGCAGGCCTGCCGCAGCACCCACTCGCCGAGCCGGACGATCAGGCCGGTCTCCTCGGCCAGGCCGATGAACCGGTCCGGCCCGATCAGGCCCAGCTCCGGGTGCTCCCAGCGGACCAGCGCCTCCACCGCGAGCATGGTGCCCTCCAGCAGCGACACGATCGGCTGGTAGTGCAGCACGAACTCGCCCCGGTCCAGTGCGGCGGGCAACCCGGCGACCAGCGCCGAGCGGGCGATGTCGCGGGCGCCGCGCTCGGGGTCGTAGACCGCCCACCGGCCCCGGCCCGCCGCCTTGGCCCAGTAGAGCGTGGTGTCCGCGGCCTTCATCAGCTCCGACGCGGTGGTCTCCGAGGCGGGGCACTGCACGATGCCCACACTGGCCGATACGGCCAACTGGTGCTCACCGACGTGCACCGGGGCGGCGACGGCGGCCAGCGCGGCCTCCGCGACGGCGACCGGGTCATCGGTGTCGTCTCCCCCGTCGACGAGGATCACGAACTCGTCGCCCCCCATCCGGGCGACCAGGTGGCCGTGGTCGGCCACGCACGCGGCCAGCCTCCGGCCGATCATCACCAGCAGCCGGTCGCCCAGGTCGTGGCCGAGACTGTCGTTGATCGCCTTGAAGCCGTCCAGGTCGAGGAAGCACACCCCGACCCGCTGCCCGACGTCCGCGGTGTCGAGCACCCGCCCCAAGGTCTCGAAGAAGAGCGTCCGGTTGGGCAGCCCGGTCAGCGGGTCGTGCAGCGCCTGGAAGCGCAGCCGCTGCTGGAGTTGGTACCGCTCGGTGATGTCCTCCATCATCGCGACGGTGAATCGCGGCCGGCCCTCGTGGCGGATCAGCGAGACAGCCAGATCCGTCCAGACCACGCTGCCGTCCTTGCGGTAGTAGCGCTTCTCCACCCGGGCCGCGTCGTGCTTGCCCTCGACCAACTCCTGGTAGAGCTCCCACATCCCGGCGGCGTCGTCGGCGTGGAACAGCGCCGCCACGTTGATCTCGCGCAATTCCTCGATCGAGTAGCCGAGCATGTCCGCGAACGCCTGGTTGACGTCGATGATCCGGCCGTCCACGCCGGCGATCCCGATCCCGATCGCGGCGCCGGTGAACACCGCCCGGAACCGGGCCTCGCTCTCGCGCAGCGCCTGCTCGACCTCGTCACGTGCCTGCCAGGCCGACCGGGCGATCCGCTCCTGCTGGCTGAAGGTGCGGTCGCGCAGCGCACGGGCGAACCCGGCGGCCAGCCCGCCCTGCAACGCCGCGATCCGGTCGGCGAGGTCGGCCGGCCGGTCACCGTCGCACAGCACCCGCCGCCCGAAGGTCGCACCGAGCGCGTGCAGCGTCCACTCCAGGGCCTGCGGCTCGGTGAGGTGCGCCTCCACCAGGGCCCGCCCGACCTCCTCGGCCGGGCGCGCGCTGAACGGCTCCGCCCGTACCGCCTGGGCCAGCCGGATCGTCTGCACCAGCAGCAGCCGCTCGGTCTCGGCCAGGCTGAGCGGCACGAAACCGAGACGGCGCACCGCGCGGGCCCAGTCGGCGGCGTACCCCTGGGTTTCGGCCCGGCGAACATCCACCCCGCCGGGGTTCCGGCGGGCACCGATCCCGCCGGGGTCCCGGCCGGCATCGACCCCGGCGGGGTCCGGGACGGCGGCCACTCCTATCAGCCGGCGGGCTGGTCGTACCGGGCGACGCCCCCGAAGGCGCCGAACCGCTCCGGGTGCTCGTCCACGTCGGACGGTGAGTCGGGACGCCAGAGCGGCATGTGCACCACGCCCGGTTCCAGGACGGTCCAGTCGCCGAAGAAGCCGGTGACCTGTGCGCGGGAGCGCAGGGTGATCTCGGTGGCGGTGCGGGCGGAGAGGCGCTGGGCGTCCAGCATCTCCTGCGGCTGGTCCTCGAAGGTGGAGTGCGAGATGACCAGGAAGCTGCCCGGCGCGGCGACGTCCCGCAGGGCGGCCAGGATCGCCTCGGGACGGTCGGCGTCCGGGATGAAGTGCACCACCCCGGCCAGCAGGATGCCCATCGGTCGGCTGAAGTCGATCAGCCCGAGCTGTCGCGTCTCGGCGAGGATCCGCTCCGGCTCGCGCAGGTCGGCGTGGATGACCCCGGTCAGTTCGTTGCCGGCGAGCAGCTCCCGGCTGTGCGCGACGGCCACCGGGTCGATGTCGACGTACACCACGCGGGCCTTGGGGTTCACCCCCTGCGCCACCTCGTGCACGTTGCCCACGGTGGGAATCCCGGAGCCGATGTCGAGAAATTGGTCGATGCCCGCATCGAGCAGCACCCGGACGGCCCGACGGAGAAACTCCCGGCCGGACCGCATGGTGGCGGCGAGATTCGGGGTCATGCTGGCGATCTGTTCGGCCAACTGCCGATCGATCTCGAAGTTGTGCGCCCCACCCAGAAAGTAGTCATACACCCGGGCCGCGCTCGGCCTGGTCAGATCGATCTCGGTCGGCAGTCCGTCCGGCATCAGTGTGCTCCCCAGTTCATCGCCGCGGCGCGGGACGGCACCGGCGAATGGGCGTGCCACGGGCACGCGTGGGCACCGGCCGACCCGCGGGTCGTGTGGTGTGGACCACTCTAGGCGGCTGACTCCAGCAACAGCGAGATGCCTTGACCAACGCCGATGCACATGGTGGCCAGAGCCCGGCGGCCGCCACGACGGCGCAGCTCCAACGCGGCGGTCAGCGCCAGCCGGGCGCCGCTGGCACCCAGCGGGTGCCCCAACGCGATGGCCCCACCGTTCGGGTTGACGTGGTCGGCGTCCACGGGCAGCCCCAGCTCCCGCAGCACCGCCACCGACTGCGCGGCGAACGCCTCGTTCAGCTCCACCACGTCCACCGCGCCCAACCCGACGCCGACCCGGTCGAGCAGCTTGCGGGTGGCCGGCACCGGGCCGATCCCCATGATCCGGGGCGGCACACCGGCCGCCGCCGCACCGACGATCCGGGCCAGCGGGGTCAGACCGTACCGGGAAACCGCCGCCTCGCTGGCCACCAGCAGCGCGACCGCGCCGTCGTTGACGCCCGACGAGTTACCCGCGGTCACCGTGCCGCCGTCGCGGAACGGGGTGGGCAGCGCGGCGAGCTTCTCCAGCGACGTCTCCCGGGGGTGCTCGTCGACAGCTACCAGCCGGGTCTCCCGGCGACCGGCCGGCACGGTGACCGGCACGATCTCCTCGGCGAACCGGCCGTCGGCCTGCGCTTTGGCCGCACGCTGCTGCGAGCGGTACGCGAAGGCGTCCTGCTCGGCCCGGCTGACGCCGTACTCGACGGCCACGTTCTCCGCCGTCTCCGGCATCGAGTCGACCCCCCACCCGTCGCGCATCAACGGGTTCACCAACCGCCAACCCAGGGTGGTGTCGTACACCTCCGCCGAGCGGGAGTACGCCGACGTCGCCTTCGGCATCACGAACGGCGCCCGGCTCATGCTCTCCACCCCGCCGGCGATCACCAACTCCGCGTCCCCGGCGACGATGGATCGGGCCGCGGTGGCGAGCGCGTCCAGCCCCGAGCCGCACAGTCGGTTGACAGTGCTGCCCGGCACCGCCTCGGGCAGGCCGGCCAGCAGCGCCGCCATCCGGGCCACGTTGCGGTTGTCCTCGCCGGCCTGGTTGGCGCAGCCGAGCACCACGTCGTCGACCGCCGCCCAGTCCACCGACGGGTGGCGGGCCACCAACTCACGGATCACGTGCGCGGCCAGGTCGTCGGGGCGGACGCCAGCCAGCGCGCCCGCGTACCGGCCGATCGGGGTGCGGACACCGGCCACCAGGTATGCCACGGTCATCGCGAGTCCTTAGGGGGTGCAGACGGCGGGGGTGGGGCACGCCCACCGGGTCGCGAGGGCTGCCGGCCGCCAGGATATCCGCGCCGGCAGCGGATAGGTTGACGGCATGGCCCGGGCCCAGTTCAGCGCAGAGACCAGCGGCGGTGGCGCGTTCGTCCGTCAGCCGAACCGATTCACCGGTCGGGTCACCGCCGACTCGACCTCCCCACCCGGCGGCGGCCCGGACGAGCAGGACCGCTGGCCACTGGAGGCCGGCCGCTACCGGCTGATCTGGTGCCGCGCCTGCCCCTGGGCGCACCGGGCGAGGATCGTACGCGGCCTGCTCGGCCTGGACGACGCGATCTCGCTGGGCACCGTCGACCCGATCCGGGACGAGCGGGGCTGGGCGTTCGCCCTCGACCCGGACGGCTTCGACCCGGTCCTCGGGGTGAGCTTCCTCTCCGAGGCGTACCTGGCCACCGACCCGGACTACACCGGCCGGGTGACCGTGCCGGCGCTCGTCGACACCCTGACCAGTCGGGTGGTCACCAACGACTATCCGCAGCTCACCCTCGACTTCTCCACGCAGTGGCGGTCGCTGCACCGTGCGGGGGCACCGGATCTGTACCCGGTCGAGTTGCGCCCCGAGATGGACGCGCTGATGGCCGAGATCCACACCGACGTGAACAACGGCGTCTACCGGTGCGGGTTCGCCACCTCCCAGGAGGCGTACGACGAGGCGTTCGGTGCGCTCTTCGCCCGGCTGGACGCGCTCTCCGAGCGGCTGACCGGGCAGCGTTACCTGATGGGCGACGCGATCACCGAGGCGGACGTGCGGCTCTTCACCACGCTGGTCCGCTTCGACGCCGCGTACCACGGGCACTTCAAGTGCAACCGGAACAAGCTGACCGAGATGCCGGTGCTCTGGGCGTACGCCCGGGACCTGTTCCAGACCCAGGGTTTCGGGGAGACGGTGGACTTCGACCACATCAAGCGGCACTACTACGGCACGCACCGGGAGATCAACCCCACCGGCATCGTGCCACTCGGGCCGGACGAGTCCGGTTGGCGCACGCCGCACGGACGTGGCTGAGCCGGGTCGGCCCGCCGCCCCGACCGCGCCCACCGCGCGCGGGGACATCGCCCGCCGGGCCGCCGGGTCCGCCGCGGCCGGCTGCATCCTGGCCGGTGCGGTGGCGGTGACGCTCGCGGTGGTCGCCGGTCCCGGTCCGGGGTTCACCGGGTACGTCAGTGAGGCGGGCATCGCCGGCAGCGCCCACGCCGCGACGTACCGGATCGGGATCCTGGCCCTTGCCGGCGCGTTGCTGCTGATCGGCGTGGCGCTGCCCCCGGGGGTGTGGGCGGCGACTCCGGCGCTGCTCGCCACCGGGGCCGTGTTCACCGCCGTGTCCGGGGCGGTGACCTGCTCCGACGGCTGCCCGCTGCCCCCGTTCGAGCGGGCGACGACGGCGGACCTGGTGCACGGCGGCGCGAGCATCGCGGCGACCGCGGCGGTGGTCTTCGCCATGATCACGCTTACCGTCTCCGGGCCGGCCGGCCCGACGGTGCGTCGGCTGGCCGGCGGGGCCGCCGCGCTGGCCCTGCCGCTCTGCGCCACGGTGGGGCTGGCGATGCTCGTCATCGGCCGAGGCCCGGTGGTGGGGGTGCTCGAACGACTGATCCTCGCCCTCGCGGTGCTGTGGGGCCTGAGCACCGCCACCACGCTGGCCCTCTGTAAGGAGTCTCACGCCGTTGGGTCCTTCCGATAAACGGAAATCGGCGTAACGTCGCTCAACGATGACCAACGTCTGGGGCCTCACTGTCCGCCTGTATGTCGATCTCCGACTGCAGGCCAGTGGCATCTGTCCGGGCTAGCCGCGTTTCTACGCCTGCCCCGATCGGACCGGACAATTGGATAGATCTTCATGCCCTTCAGCCTGCGCAAAATTCCCTTCTCCGTGCAGATCCTGCTCGGCCTCGTGCTCGGCGTCGCGCTGGGCTTCCTGGCCCGCACCAACGACCTGAGCTGGCTGACCAGCACCCTGCACACCATCGGCAGCCTCTTCGTCCAACTGCTCAAGTTGGCGGTGCCGCCGCTGGTCTTCACCGCCATCGTGGTCAGCGTGGTCAGCCTGCGCGGCGTCGCCAACGCGGCCCGGCTCGCCCTCAGGACCCTGATGTGGTTCGGCATCACCGCGCTGATCGCGGTGAGCGTCGGCATCGGCCTTGGCCTGCTCACCAACCCGGGCAAGGGCGTGACCCTCGACCTGGGTGGCGCCGCGGCGCCGAAGAAGACCGGCTCGTGGACCGACTTCCTCACCGGCATCGTGCCCACCAACCCGGTCGGCGCGTTCGTCGAGGGCAACGTCCTCCAGATCGTCTTCCTCGCCGTCGTCATCGGCGCCGCAGCCCTGCTGGTCGGCGAGGCCGCCGAACCGTTCGTCGCGCTCAACCGCTCCCTGCTGGAGATCGTCCAGAAGGCGCTCTGGTGGGTCATCCGACTCGCCCCGATCGGCACCCTCGGCCTGATCGGCAACGCCGTCGCCTCGTACGGCTGGGACCTGCTGGCCCCCCTCGCGAAGTTCACCACCGCCGTCTACGTCGGCTGCGCCATCGTGCTGTTCGTGGTCTACCCGCTGGTCCTGATCCTCGCCGGCCGCCTCAACCCCCTGCGCTTCTACGCCGGCGCCTGGCCGGCGATCGAGCTGGGCTTCGTGTCCCGCTCCTCGGTCGGCACCATGCCGGTGACCCAGCGCTCCGTCGAGCGACTCGGCGTGCCCCGCGAGTACGCCTCGTTCGCGGTGCCCTTCGGCGCCACCACGAAGATGGACGGCTGCGCCGCCATCTACCCGGCCCTCGCCGCGATCTTCGTGGCCCAGGTGTTCGGCGTGCACCTCGGCATCGGCGACTACCTGCTGATCGCCTTCGTCTCGGTGGTCGGCTCGGCGGCCACCGCCGGCCTGACCGGCGCGATCGTGATGCTCACCCTGACCCTCAGCACGCTGGGCCTGCCGCTGGCCGGCGCCGGCCTGCTGCTGGCCATCGACCCGATCCTGGACATGATCCGCACCGCCACCAACGTCGCGGGTCAGGCACTGGTGCCGACAGTGGTCGCCGCCCGTGAGGGCATCCTCGACCGCGCCGCGTACGAGTCCGCCGGCCGGCGTGACCTGACCGAGCCGGAGCCGGTCGACGACACCCGCCCCACCCTCAGCCCCGTTCCTGCCTGATCGATTCACCAGTACGACGACGGGCCCCTCTCCCCGGGGGCCCGTCGTCGTGTCGGAGAGGATGACCCCATGAGTTCCCTGTTCACTCCCCTGGCCCTGCGCGCGGTCACCCTGCCCAACCGGATCGCCATGGCACCCATGTGCCAGTACTCCGCCGGACCCGACGGTCTGCCCACCGACTGGCACCTGATCCACCTCGGCAGTCGCGCGGTCGGCGGCGCCGGCCTGGTGCTGACCGAGGCGACCGCCGTACTCCCCGAGGGCCGGATCAGCCCGCAGGACACCGGCCTCTGGTCGGGTGCGCACGTCGACGCCTGGCGGCCGGTGACCGCGTTCGTCGCCGCCCACGGCGCGGTGCCCGCCGTGCAGCTCGCGCACGCCGGCTTCAAGGCCTCCACCTACCGGCCATGGGCGCCGGAGAACGGTGGCGTGCCGGACACCGAGGGCGGCTGGACGCCCGTCGCCCCCGGCGCGGAGCCGTTCACCGCCGGCTACCGGACGCCGACCAGCCTCGACGAGGCCGGCATCGCCGGTGTGGTCGAGGCGTTCGCGGCCGGAGCCGTTCGCGCGCTGGACGCCGGCTTCGCCGCCGTGGAGATCCACGCCGCCCACGGCTACCTTCTCAACGAGTTCCTCTCACCGCTGACCAATCACCGCACCGACGCGTACGGCGGCGACCGGGCCGCCCGGATGCGACTGACCCTGGAGGTGGCCCGCGCGGTGCGCGCCGCGGTCGGCGAGGACGTGCCGGTGCTGACCCGGATCTCCGCCACCGACTGGGTCGAGGGCGGCTGGACGATCGACGACAGCGTGGTGCTCGCGGGTGAGCTGGCCGGCATCGGCGTCGACCTGGTCGACGCGTCCTCCGGCGGGGTGAGCGTGGACCAGCGCATCCCGCTCGGCCCCGGCTACCAGGTGCCGCTGGCCGCCCAGATCCGCCGCGAGGCCGGCGTGCCGACCGGCGCGGTGGGCCTGATCGTGGAGCCTGAGCACGCCGAGCAGATCGTCGCCAGCGGCGAAGCCGACCTGGTGCTGCTGGGCCGGGAGTTGCTGCGCGACCCGTACTGGCCGCGCCGGGCCGCCGCGAAGCTCGGCGTCGCGTACTCCGGGCCCGCGCAGTACGCCCGCGCCGCCTGATCCCCGCCCGGTCGGGCGGCCGCGGGTCAGCGGCCGCCCGACCGTGGGTCAACCGGCCAGGTGCGACCAGTCGCCCTCCAGGTCCTGCCAGCTGCCCTGGGCGGCCACCGTGCCGCCGAGCAGCACCACCACGTGGTCGGCCCGGACCAACGCGGCGCGCTTCGCGGTCGAGCCGACCACTGTCACCCCGTGGCCGCGCAACGCCTGCCACAGCGCCAGCTCGGTGGTGACGTCCAGCGCCGACGACACGTCGTCGGCGACCAGCAGTTCGGTACGCGGTGCCAGCGCCCGGGCCAGCGCCAACCGCTGCAACTGCCCGCCGGAGAGCCGGGTGCCCTTGTGCCCGATGAGCAGGCCCAACCCACCACCGGCGGCGGCCAGGTCATGGTCGAGCTGGGCGGTGCTGACCGCCCCGGCCGCGTCCACCTGGTGCCCGAGGGCGATGTTGTCGGCCACCGTGCCGGACAGCACCCGGGGCAACTGACCGACGTAGCCGACCTGGTTGGGGCGCAGGAACAGCTCCGGCTCGGTGACCGGGTCACCGTTCCAGGCCAGCTCGCCGGTGTGGTGCACGATCCCGGCCAACCCCCGCAGCAACGACGACTTGCCCGACCCCACCGGCCCGACGACCAGCACCAACTGCCCCCGCTGCACGGTCAGGTCCACGTCGCGGACGGCCACCGTACCGTCGGAGTGCACCACCCCGAAGCGGCGCAGCTCCAGCCGGCGCAGCGGATGCCGGGGCGGCATGGTCGGCGCGGGCGCCGTCCCGGCGGTCAGGTCGACCTCCGGCACCCCCGCCGAGTACGCGCTCACCCCGGCCATCGCCACAGTGCGCCGGGTCCAGACCCGCGCCGATGGCAGCTGCGAGATCAACGATGCTGTGGTCCAGGCGAACCAGCGCGCCGCGCCCAACGTGGAGACGGCCACCAGCACCGCCCCGGCGGAAAGCGAACCGTTCAGGTAGAGCGCCCAGGCACCGATCGGCAACAGCCCGCTGGCCATCGACGGCGTGGAACGTGCCCACACCTGCACCGAAATCTCCCGCCGCTGCCGGTCGCTGCGCAGCACGTCCAGGCCCGCCAGGTGACGCAGCACCGCCGTGGTCGCGCCGGCGAGCTTCACCGTCCGCGCCGCGGAGAGCGCGGAGACCAGCGCCGTCGCGAACGCGGCCCGTGCCGCCACCGTCGCCCGGGCCGCCCGTTCCAGTTTCGGCCCGAACAACGTCGCGGCCAGCCCGGAGACGACCATCGTGCCGAGGAAGAACAGCCCGGGTACGACGCTGCCGGTGACCGCCGTCATGGCGACCACGAGCACCAGCGCGACGGTCTGATCCAGCACGTTGTCGGCGAGCTGGACCACCCGCTCGGTGTCCCCACCCTGCGCCACCACCTCCGCGGGGGTGTGTGAGCTGACCCGACGCGGCCCGGTCTGGCCGTGCACCAGGCGAAGGCCGATCCGCAGCATCTGTCGCACCCACCACTGCGGGAACCAGACATGGGTGTAAAACGGCAGCGGCAGGGTGACCAGCAGCCCGGCGACGATCCCCACCGCCGGCAGGTACGGGTTGCCGGTCCCGTCGACCACGTCCGCCCAGAGCCAGGGCAGCACCGGGCCGTCCAGCCCGAGCAGGCTGAGGCCGAGGAACAGCACGATCGCCGCCGCGCCGTACCGGGGATCGTTCGTGCAGAGCCGCAAGATCTCCCGCAGCGTCCGGGCCCGTGGCACCGGCGGCAGTGGCGGCGGGTCGGCCCGGGTCGACCCGACCGGCGCAACCTGCTCGACCGGGGCCGGCTCCGGCCCGACCGGCGCGACCGGCTCGACCTGGGCGGGCGCCGGCTCGCTCGGCCAGACGTCGGACGGGCCGGGGCCGACCAGCAGGTCGGTGCCGACGCCGGCGCGACCCGCCGGCACCACCGTGGCGTACGCGGCGGCGTGGCTGGTCGCCAACAGTTCGGCGAAGCGCGTCGACGTCTCCAGTGGACCGGCCTCGACCACCGCGCCGTCGGCCAGGACAACCACCTCGTCACAGCGGCGCACCGAGGAGAGCCGGTGCGCGATGACGATGCCGATCCGGTCGCGAAGCAGCCGTTCGGTGGCCCGCTGCACCCGCGCCTCGGTGACCGGGTCCAGACGCGCGGTGGCCTCGTCGAGGATCACCACGTGCGGCTCCCGGACCAGGATCCGGGCGAACGCCACCAACTGCTCCTGACCGGCGGAGAGCACGTGCCCGCCCTCCCCCAACCGGGTCGCCAACCCGTCCGGCAGCTCAGCGATCCAACCGGCCAGGCCCAACTCGTCGAGCGCCCGAGCCGCCGCGTCGAGCAGCTCCGGGTCGAAGAGCGCGACGTTCTCGGCGAGCGTGCCGGCCAGGATCTCGGTGCGCTGCGGCACCAGCGCCACCCAGCGGCGCAACTGCTCGACGTCGAGGTCACACAGGTCGGTGCCGCCGAGGAAAACCGTGCCCGGCGGCACGTCGACCGCCCGGGTGAGCACCTTCGCCAGCGTCGACTTGCCCGAACCGGTCCGTCCGATCAGCGCGTACGAGCGACCACGGGCGAAGGTGAGGCTGAGCCCCCGCAGCGCGGCCCCCCGGTCACTTTCCCCGTACCCGAATGTCAGGTCCCGAATGCGCAGGTCACCCTCGCTCGGGCTGGCCCCGCCGACCGGTTCCTGCCGGGCCTTGTAGAGCAACTGCACCCGCGCCCACGCGCCGAGCGCCTCCTGAATCTCCGGCACCATCCGGCTGACGTGTTCCGCGGTCGCCCCGAACGCCAGGGCGAGCAGCCAGATCGCGGTGAGCCGGGCGGCATCGATCCGATCGGTGGCCAACGCCCACGCCCCGCCGAGCACCACAGCGCCGATACCAGCCCGGATCGTCGCGGTGGCCACCGTCGCCACCCGGGCGGACAGCACCCACACCACCCCGCCCCGGGACAGCACGGCAGCGGCCCGCCGGGCGTACAACCGCAGCACGTACGGACGAGCCAAACTGGTGCGCACGTCATCCTGACCGTGCACCGCCTCCTCCATCACGGCGGCCAGGTCGGACCACGCCTCCTCCTCGGCCATCCGCGCCG
Organism: Micromonospora inaquosa; assembly: GCF_003857055.1. Taxonomy (GTDB): domain Bacteria; phylum Actinomycetota; class Actinomycetes; order Mycobacteriales; family Micromonosporaceae; genus Micromonospora; species Micromonospora inaquosa. Next base: position 34,090 of record NZ_QGSZ01000274.1, read on the forward strand.
GGCCGATCCGTGCCGTGGGCCGGCGCAATCCGATCGCGAGCACCACCGTGAGCAGCAGCATCGCGATCCCGGCCGGCCACCACACGAACAGCGCCACCACCATCGACAACAGGCCGACGCAGAGGCCCTGAGCGAGCCGGGTGCCCTGGTTACGAACCGCCGACGCCACCTGATAGACGTCCCCGTCGATGCGGTCCAGCAGCTCGCCCACCGGGGTGGTCTCAAGGGTGGGCAGGTCCTGGCCAAAAGCGACCCGACAGAGCCGGCGACGCACGTCGGCGGACCAGTCGGCGGTCAGGCCGGCCATCAGCAGACTCACCGCGAGGTCGCTGAGAACCACGACGACCAGGGCCGCAGCCAGGACGGCGAAGAAGCCCGCCGAACGATGCACCAGCACCGCGCCGGCCAGCGCCGACGCGCCCGCCTGCCCCGCAGCGCCCAAAACGATCAGAACGGCCACGATCGTCATACGGCGGGTCGAGGTGCCCCACAGATCACGGAGCAGGCGCATGGAAAGTCCTCCGGGACGTGGGTGGCTGAGACCTCAGCCTGCCGGCACCAACCCGTCAACTCAACCGATTTTCCGGCCCTGAGCAGGGCCTCCGTCCGTTCAGACGGCCCCAGCGACCACCGTTCTCGATGCCGTGGCCACGTCGCGCCAGCCCCTGATCAACTAGACGCGCGGCACGCGCAGCGGTTCTCGAGTCAGAGGCGTGCCCCGGCGACCACCGTTCTCGATGCCGTGGCCACGTCGCGCCAGCCCTTGATCAACCAGACCGTGGCACCGCGCCCGCGATTCTCGGGTCAGAGGCGGCCTCGCCCGAACGGTGCCTGCCGCGCTGCGGGTTTGCCACCGAAACCCACCGACGGTGGCCCTCTTGTCTGGTTTGCCCGATCCGTGCGACCCGACCGGTCCGTGATCGACTCGGGTTTCATAAACTCGCGGTGTCCGGGCGTCCGGGACACCCCGTTTTCCGCGAACCCGAGTGGATCACCGGGTGAGGCCGGATTCGATGCTGCTGGGTCGGGGTTGGGTGGGTGTTTTGTCCGGCAGTGGGTGTATGTGGGGTGTGATCGGCTGCACCCGGGGGCCGGAATCATGGCCGGGCCGGGGTCGTTACATACCCTGACGATCGCAGCACCACCGACCCGCCGCCCGCCGCGCAGGCTGGTCGCGCAGGTCGGAATGCCAGGCTCCGCCCGGCCGTTACAGTCCCCACGACCGACCGCAGGCACCGCCTTGATGAGGGCGCCCGGCGGGTGGGCCACCCTCGGAATGACCCCGGCCCCCCGGTCGTTACACATGGACCCGGCGCCCGCGAGCACCCCGCCCGTGAAGTCGCCGACCGACGCCCGTAGGCGTCACCCCCCGAAGACTTTCCCCTTTGTTTGTGCAGCGCCGGACGAGGTGCTCACACCCGTGGCTGTCGTTCCCCCCGATCGGCACAGCGGGTGTCCTACCCCCGAAGGAGCTACCCCTCATGAACACGATCTTCCGTAAGAGCATGCTGTCTGTTGCTGGTCTCGCGTTCGCCGGTGGTGTGTTCGCCGGTCCGATCGCCGCTCACGCCAACCCGGTGGACGCCAAGCCCGTCGCGGTGGCCGTGCAGTCGGCGTCGAAGCCGCAGGGCGACCAGTCGCACATCACCCTCAACGGTGAGCAAACCGCCAACGTCAAGGCCATCATCGCCGCGACGAAGAAGGCCGGCCTGCCCGAGCGGGCCGCGGTCATCTCGATCGCGACGAGCCTGCAGGAGTCGAAGCTGGAGAACCTGGGCCACCTCGGCGACGCCAACGACCACGACTCGCTGGGCCTGTTCCAGCAGCGCCCGAGTTCGGGTTGGGGTACCCCGGAACAGATCACCAACCCCGAGTACTCCACCACCGCGTTCCTGAAGGGTTTGAAGCAGGTCGACGGGTGGCAGGACATGCCGCTGACCGAGGCCGCCCAGACCGTACAGGTGTCGGCGTACCCGGACGCCTACGCCCAGTGGGAGCAGCAAGCCACCGACCTCGTCGCCCAGCACTGGAACAGCTGACCACCAGCACCACCGCACACCAGCACCACCGCACCACCGCACGTCAGCACCACCCGCACGCAAGAACCACCGCACGGCACCACCGAAGAACACCGACCGCTGGCCGGCACCCGCAACCCCGGGGTGCCGGCCAGCGGCCTTTCCGTTGCATCCGACCCGCCAGACCTCAGGGAGGCCGAACACCCGACGCCCACAGCCGGGACCCCGACCGACCGAGACGCCGGACGCCGGATGCCGGATGCCGACCGCCGACCGCCGACCGCCGACCGCCGACTGCGGACCGTCAACCGCCGCCGACCGCGGACCGCCGACCGCGGACCGCCGACCGCGGACCGCCGACCGCGGACCGCCGACTGCTGACCGCTAACCGCCGATAGCCGATAGCCGATAGCCGGAGGCTGACCGCCAACCCCAACCGCCAACCGCCCACTGCTGACCGCTAGCCGCCGACAGCCGGACGCTGACCACCAGACGTCGACCACTGACCGCCGGAGGCCGGCCGCGATGGGGATGGTTGCGCTGCTGGGGTCACCGGGCGGAGGCGGAGGGCGTCACCAAGCGGCCCTCGCTTGCAGATCTTGGACACTTTCCGTTCGCCCAGGACGGAAAGTGTCCAAGATCTGCGGGGATAGACCACCGCGGCCGAAACGCAGCGGTTAGAAGAGGACGGTGGCCAGGGTGCCGATCGGTTGGAAGCCGCAGCGCTCGTAGACGCGGCGGGCCGGGAGGTTGAAGTCGTTGACGTACAGGCTGACGGTGGGGGCGACCCGCAGGAGCGCGTCGCGGACGACGGCTGCCATGGCGGCGGTGGCGATCCCCCGGCCTCGCCACTCCGGTGCGACCCAGACGCCCTGGATTTGTGCCGTCCGCTTGGTCACCACGGCCAGTTCGGCCTTGAACACGACTTTGCCGTCGACGATGCGGGCGTACGCGCGGCCGGTTCGAACCAGGTCGTTGACCCGCCGGCGGTAGCTGCGTCCGCCGTCCTCGGCCAGGGGGGAGACGCCGACCTCTTCGGTGTACATGGCCACTGCCGCCGGGAAGAGCCGGTCGACCTCGCCGGAGCGGACTTGGCGTACTTCTGGATCGGCCGGTACGGGTGGCAGGGTGTCGGTGGCCAGCAGCGGCTGATTGGGGCGGACGTCTCGCGCTGGCCCCCAGGTGTCGGAGAGACGGTCCCACAGCCCGAGGACGGCATCGGCCCGGCCGACGATCGAGGAGCAGAGCCGTTCCTCGCCCGACAGCAGGTCGGCGAAGGCAGCCACCGCGGCATCGCTCGCGAGCACCGGGGTCAGGTTGCCGCCGAGCCAGCAGAGTGATTCGAGGTTGCGGCGGGCCCCGTACCCCAGGATTCTGCCTTCGGCCCGCCACCAGGACAGCCCGCGCGCGGCGATCCGCTCGGCGACCTGCGCGCCCGCGAACGGGTCATGGTCGAGCAGTCGCTCGACCGCGCGGCGCTCCGATTCCCCCAGTTGGCGTACCGGCACCGTCAGCACGACTATCAGCCTGCCAGATCGGCACCCTGCTTCGCCGGTCGAGTGACAAGGCCGGCACCGTCTCCACCGGGCCGGGTCCGTCCGGCCCACCGGACGACCGGGGGCACCAGGGCTCCAAGCAGGAAAAACAAGGCACCGAGCACAAGCCAGCCCGGCACGCCCCAGCCGAGCGCGAGGGTGGTCACCACCACCGGTGCGAGCATCTTGCCCAGTTCGTAGCCCATGCCGTACGCCCCCTGGTACTGCCCTTGGGCGTCCGCTGGTGCCAGCCCGAAGGAGATCCCCCAGCCGGCGGCGGAGTGCCACAGCTCCCCGGTGACGTGCGCGACCGCCCCGAGGCCGAGCAGGCCCACCGCGCCGGCCGTGGGCAGCGCGCCGCTGGCGGCGAAGAGTACGCAGGCCAGGGCGATGGCCACACCCGCTCGACGGGCGGCGCGGGCAGCTCCGGGCAGGGTGGCGGCGGTACGCGCGGCGCGTACCTGCAGGAGCACCACCAGCACGGTGTTGACCAGCGTCAAGGCGGAGATCATCCAGGCTGGCGCTCGGGTGTGACCGGCGATCCACAGCGGCAGGGCGATGGTGAGCAGGCTGAAGTGCATCGACATCAGCCCGTCGAGCAGGGTGAAGGCGAGGAACGGGCGATCGCGTAGGGCGACCAGCCGAGGGCCCTGCGCCGGGGCGGCAACCGGGGCGACGGTGGGCAGTCGGAGGAAGACCACCGCCGCGGCCAGTGACGTCGCCGCCGAGGCCAGGATCAGCGCGACGTACCCGGTGCGGGTGTCGGCGGCGATGGCGAAGCCGCCGAGGACGGCCCCGACAGAGATACCGACGTTGGTGGTGGCTCGCAGGTAGGCGCGGGTGCGGACCCGCTCATCGGCCGGGATGGCTCCGGCGATCAGCGCGCCGCGGGCGCCGCGCTCGATGGCGTCGGCGAGCGCGGTGGCGGCTCCCACCAGCACGAGCGTGGGGAGCGACCGGACGGCGATCAGGCCGATGGTGAGGGTGCCGGCGGCGAACAGCGCGCCGACCTGCACCCCGCGTGGGCCGACGCGGTCGGCCAGGTAGCCGCTCGGTGTGCTGGCCAGCACACCGACGAGAGCGGAGATGGTCAGCCCGAGGCCCACCTGGGTCGCCGACAGGCCAACCGACCGGGTGAGGAAGAGCGCGCTGGCGACGAGCCAGAGGCCCCGCCCGACGGTCTTGACCAGGGTGCCGAGGGTGAGGACCCGGGACGGACCCGGAGGGGGTAGCAGGCGCATGACCGAGACTCTAACAAGACGTACGTACGGTTTGGGAAACGAAGCTTGTCGACGATGCATTGCCGATATATCGTTGATGCATCAGCGATAGTCCTACGAAGGAGAGCCCGATGAGGTTCCACCGACAGCACCACCAGATGCACGAGGCTCGGATGCGGGGGTTCGGCTTCCCGCCGGTCCCGCCCGGCCCGCACGGTCACGGCCACGAGCACGGACCCGGCGGCCCCTGGGGCGGCCGAGGCCGTGGACGGGGTCGGGGCCGACGCCCCAACGTCCGAGCCTCGGTCCTGGCTCTGCTCACCGAGCGGCCGATGCACGGCTACGAGATGATCCAGGAGATCGACTCCCGCACCGGCGGTGCGTGGCGGCCGAGCCCGGGTTCGATCTACCCCACCCTCCAGCTACTGGAGGACGAGGGTGTGATCGTCGCCAGCACTGAGGAGTCCGGCGGTGGGCGGAAGCGGTTCACCGTCACCGAGGCCGGTCAGGCCGAGGCCGCCGAGGCCGCGCAGACCCCGCCGTGGGCGGACGTCGCCCAGGGCACGGTGAGCAGCTGGCACGACATCCGCGACTCCGGCGCACAGGCGATGAACGCCCTGCGCCAGGTGATGATGCACGGCACCGACGACCAGCGTGAGCGGGCCGCCCAGGTGCTCGACGAGACCCGACGCAAGCTGTACGCGATCCTCGCCGAATCCGAGTGACGCCAGCGCCGCACCACAACGCAAGCCAGCACCACAGCACCAGCACCAGCACTAAGGCACCAGCACTAAGGCACCAGCACGAAGGCACCAGCACGAAGGCACCACAACGAAAGCGGCCGTTCCCCGCACGGGGAACGGCCGCTTTTCCAAACGGAAAATCAGTGCACAGTGACGGTGGGGCCGGGGATCAGCCCGCGCAGCTCCTCGGGGAGCTCGGCGCCCATCTCGTCGGCGATCCGCAGCGCCTCCTCGATCAGCGTCTCGACGATCTGCGCCTCGGGCACCGTCTTGACGACCTGCCCCTTGACGAAGATCTGCCCCTTGCCGTTGCCGGAGGCGACGCCGAGGTCGGCTTCCCGGGCCTCGCCCGGACCGTTGACGACGCAGCCCATGACGGCGACCCGCAGCGGCACCGGCAGCCCTTCCAGGCCGGCGGTGACCTCCTCGGCGAGCTTGTAGACGTCCACCTGGGCCCGCCCGCAGGACGGGCACGAGACGATCTCCAGGCCCCGCTCACGCAGACCGAGGGACTCCAGGATCTGGTTGCCGACCTTGATCTCTTCCACCGGCGGGGCGGACAGTGACACTCGGATGGTGTCGCCGATCCCCTCGGCCAGCAGCGCGCCGAAGGCGACAGCCGACTTGATGGTGCCCTGGAAGGCTGGCCCCGCCTCGGTGACGCCCAGGTGCAGCGGGTAGTCACACTGCTCGGCGAGCTGCCGGTACGCGCGGATCATCACGACCGGGTCGTTGTGCTTGACCGAGATCTTGATGTCGCGGAAGCCGTGCTCCTCGAAGAGCGAGCACTCCCACAGCGCCGACTCGACGAGCGCCTCGGCGGTGGCCTTGCCGTACTTCGACAGCAGGCGCTTGTCCAGTGACCCGGCGTTGACGCCGATCCGGATCGGCACCCCCGCCGCCCCCGCGGCACGGGCGATCTCCTTGACCTTGTCGTCGAACTGCCGGATGTTGCCCGGGTTGACCCGGACGGCCGCGCAGCCGGCGTCGATCGCCGCGAAGACGTACTTGGGCTGGAAGTGGATGTCGGCGATCACCGGGATCTGCGACTTCTTGGCGATGGCGGGCAGCGCCTCGACGTCGTCCTGGGACGGCACCGCGACCCGGACGATCTGGCAGCCGGACGCGGTCAGCTCGGCGATCTGCTGGAGGGTCGCGTTGACGTCGGAGGTGAGGGTGGTGGTCATCGACTGCACCGACACCGGCGCACCGCCACCGACGGGCACCGAACCGACCATGATCTGGCGGCTGGCCCGACGGGGAGCGAGCGGCGGGGGCGGCACGGCGGGCATACCGAGACTGATAGCTGTCACTTCAGGCACTCACCTTGAGAAGAGCGTGATGGGGTTGACGACGTCTGCGGCGATGGTCAGCAACGTGAACGCGCCACCGATCAGGATCACCACGTACGTGAAGGGCATCAGTTTGAGGTAGTCCACCCGGCCGGGGTCGGCCCGGCCGATGCGCGCGTAGACCCAGGAGCGGGCCCGTTCGAACCAGGCGATGGCGATGTGGCCGCCGTCCACCGGGAGCAGCGGCAGCAGGTTGAACACGCCGATGAAGAAGTTCAGCGACACGAAGAGCATGAAGAAGACCAACCAGGCGTTGTTCTCCACCGCTTCGCCGCCGAGCCGGCTGGCGCCGACCACGCTGATCGGGGTGTCGACGTCCCGCTCGCCGCCGGTGAGGGCGGTCCACAGGGCGGGGACCTTCTGCGGGAGGCGCTGGAGCGCCTGGGCGGTGCCGACGGCCAGGTCACCGGTGAAGTCGGCGGTCGCGCCGAAGGCGCCGATCGGGCCGTACGTGACGCGGGTGGGCGTGCTGGGGACGAGCCCGACGCCGAGCGCGGCCACCGGCGCGGCGGTGCCGTTCGGGTCGTCCAGCGGCGGACGCTCGGTCTGCGCGAGCACCGTGCTGGAGGTGCCCGGCTGCCCGTCGCGGACGTAGGCGATCTGCGCGGTGTCGCCCGGCTTGAGCCCGCGCAGCGTGGTGAGCAGGTCGCCGTAGGAGTTGATCGGGGTGCCGTTGACCGAGGTGATCCGGTCACCGTTCTTCAACTGCGCCTGGGCGGCCGGGCTGGCCGCGTCGCCGGGGGCGCAGGCCCGCAGCGAGTTCTCCGGCACCACGCACTCGCTGAGCCGGATGACGGCGGGTTCCTGGCGGGCCTGCCCTTCGGTGGTCGGGAAGTCGGGGTTGGGCAGGCCGGCGGAGACGGCGAGGATCCAGATGGTGATCAGGGCGAGCGCGAAGTGCGTGATCGACCCGGCGGCCATCACGATGGTCCGCTTCCAGACCGGGTAGCGCCACATCACCCGCGACTCGTCACCCGGCTCGACGTCGTCGTCCTGCGGCGTCATCCCGACGATCTTGCAGAAGCCGCCGAGGGGGATGCCCTTGAGGCCGTACTCGGTCTCGCCGCGCCGGAACGACCAGATGGTGGGGCCGAAACCGACGAAGTATTTCGTGACCTTCATCCCGAACGCCTTGGCGGTCAGCAGGTGCCCCGCCTCGTGCAGGCTCACCGAGATGAGAATGGCCAGGGCGAAGAGGACCACCCCGAGCAGGTACGACATCAAGCTCCTTCCACCGAACCCGCGATGATCTCCTGCGCGTGCGCGCGTGCCCACGACTCGGCCGTGAGCACGTCCTCGACGGTACCTGGTTCGTCGAAGTCCGGAGCCTCGTCCAACACGCGTTCGAGGGTGTCGACGATGCCGAGGAACGGCAGCCGGCCCGCCACGAACGCGGCCACGCACTCCTCGTTCGCCGCGTTGTAGATCGCCGGCCGGCAGCGCCCGGCCTCCCCGGCGGCCTTCGCGAGGGCGACGGCCGGGAACGCCGCGTCGTCGAGCGGCGCGAACTCCCAGGTGTGCGCGGCCGTCCAGTCGACGGCGGTGGCGGCCTCGGGCACCCGGTCCGGCCAGCCGATGCCGAGCGCGATCGGCAGCCGCATGTCCGGTGGGCTGGCCTGGGCGATCGTCGACCCGTCGACGAACTCGACCATCGAGTGGATCACCGACTGCGGGTGCACCATCACGGCGATGTCGGCGTAGGGCACGTCGAACAGCTCGTGCGCCTCGATCACCTCAAGCGCCTTGTTGACCATGGTCGCCGAGTTGATCGTGACGACCGGCCCCATGTTCCAGGTCGGGTGCGCGAGCGCCTGCTCGGGTGTGACCTGCGTCAACTCGTCGCGCCGCCGGCCCCGAAACGGGCCGCCGCTGGCCGTGACGATCAGCCGTCGCACCTCGCCGCGCGTCCCGGAGCGCAGGCACTGGGCCAGCGCCGAGTGCTCCGAGTCGACCGGCACGATCTGCCCCGGCCGCGTCACCGCGGCCTTGACCAACGGGCCGCCGGCCACCAGCGACTCCTTGTTGGCCAACGCGAGAGTACGACCACCGCGCAGCGCGGCCAGCGTAGGAGCGAGGCCCAGCGAGCCGACCACCCCATTGAGCACGATGTCGCACGGCCACTGGGCCAGCTCGGTCATGGCGTCCGGGCCGGCCACGATCTTGGGAAGCTTGAAGTCACCGGTGGCCCACCCACGCCGGCTCGCCTCGGCGTAGAACGCGAGTTGCAGATCCTGCGCGGCGGACGCCTTGGCCACCCCGACCACCTCGACGCTGAGTTCGAGCGCCTGCGCGGCGAGCAGCTCGACGTTTCCGCCACCGGCACCCACGGCGACCACCCGGAACCGGTCCGGGTTGCGCCGGACGATGTCGATGGCCTGCGTGCCGATCGAGCCAGTGGACCCGAGCAGAACAAGGTCGCGGGGGGAAGTCACCCGGCCATTCTTCCCCACCCGGGCTGTACGCCCGCTGGGAGCCTCAGCCTTCCCCGCCCGGTGCTTCCGGCGGCGCCTCCTCGCCGAGCAGGTCGGCTGGATCGATGGAGAACTCGAACGGCTCCCGCATGACGAAGCTCGTCCCGGCCGCAGCGGCGGCCACCGGGCGGTACTCCCCCTCGGTCAGCTGGTACGAGGCGATGGTGGGCACCCGGTTGCGCAGGTCGACCCGGAGGAAGAACAGCACACCGGCCGCGGCGTACTCACGCGGCCGGTCGCTACGAACTCCCGCCAAACCGTCGGAGAATGCTTGACATTCCCTCCACAGCACCTCTCAGCGCATCGTCAAGAGCAGCAAGATACTCCACGCGATTTTGAGCGTAAGCGCCAGAGGCCACCTTTTCCCACGCATCCCGGTAAGCATCCTCTAGACCAAGGACCTCTTCGACAAGCTCTGCTCTCTGGTCGAACGAAAGACCGACTCTGCCCTGCAGGATCATGCTTAGTTGAGCCCTGGTCGAAATAACGTCCCCAACGAGCCGAATATGCGCTAGACCAACCCTTTTACTTAAGAAAATATCCGCAAGAACAGCGTCGTGATGTTCCTCTTGATCCAGCAACGCAGCCCCTAGCCTAGAGTCCTTTTGAGCGCAACCATTCCTCGCGCTCCCGCATCATAGCCGCCGAAGTCCGCTCCAATTGAGCTTTGCTGGGCCCGCATGGCCGCTCCCACATCAGGAACATCGAAGGTCCGCTCAATAACGTTTGGACCGAGTGGCTCCGCTCGCGCACCCGTCATCGGGAGACCATTTGGGCTTCCTGCCCCATCCCATCCTGGGATTACTTGTTCAGTCTCCAGCGACCTGCCGCCACCCTCTACCCGAATCGTGGCATGCTCCATATCTTCGTCCCAACGCACCGTTGCCTTGCCGCCGCAGTTCTGGACGAGGACCGCAACGACGAGCAGGCACCACCACCCGCCAAGGGCTCCCGCACCAGCCAGCAACGCACCGCGAAGCAGTAAGCCAGCCGGACCAAGGCCCCCGACCAAGATCCAACTGGCTCAAAACTGCTCTGCAGGATCAAGACGGCCGCACGCACGCGCTACGGACCTACGGCCCCGCGCGTACGCCGCATCGCAGGGCCGTAGTCATCGACCATCGTTGGCCATCGCAACCGCGATCAAGGTGCCACAATATCGACTGATAGACGATCTCCAGTATTTTGGCCCTGCTGACGGCAACCGTGACGGCAACCCGAGCCGACAACTACGGCCAAGCGCGCCTCTCAGTGACTGAACGTAGTCACGGCTCTTCGACTCGCCTCGCTCATGACGGGCTGTTCGGCACCTCCGAGGCGGGTATGCATTCCGCTGCCGCCATCCCGCCCTCCCCGCAACCCCTACAAGGATCCGCCAATTTCCAGCCAGGAACGAATCTCGTTTCCAACCCCTTCATCTTCGACATGAGGAAATACCCACGGCAGGGCGGACAGAATTAGCTCAACGTCCTGCAATCCCGGAAAGGCCACCTTATCCGCCAGATTCACCTCACCATGAACAGGCGCGTAAAATCCCTCGTCCGCGTTGAGGTAGGCGGTCCTCCTTATTTCTGATTCCGCGATTGCGCGTTCACGCGTAAGAGGAAGCTGCTGCAGGGCCCACTCGGCGGAACCATCCGGTGTAAGGATTTGCGGGATCCCGGAAAGCGGAGGCTTGAATCGCAAGGCAAGCGCTGCGATTCGGAGCATCCAGTACGCACCGGTCGCAGCCCCAACACCCCCAATTTCGACAGCCAACAGGATGGCCTCTGCAGCAAGGTTTAGGTCCTCTGCACGTCGGCCCGGAGTTACGTCCCGGAAGGGATTTACGCTGAACTCTAGGGGCTCGAAGACCGATAGCCACCACTGCGGCGATGCACCCTCAGGGAAACGGCGAGACATCCAGTCAACTAATTGCCCTTCAGGGACAGCTCGCATTTCACGAAGATCAGACTCTTCGCTCATTTACGGCGCCCTCCCGCCAAAGTCTCGGATCACTGCGAGCGGTATCCTGATGCCAGCTTGCCCGAAGGCATTTACCCCCTTGCGTGATGAACGAGGCAGCACACTGAGCGCAGGGCGGCGTGTAGTGGCCCGTGTAGTTATCGAAAGAGGTAACCCTGCCACCACGCGCGAATGTAATCTGCCCAGCACCAACAACCGGAGATCCGCCACTGGCTATTGAATGGTGAATACCAGGCAAGTCGCGAACAATGTTCAGATTTCCCTCCTCTCCGACAGTCCAGAGATACCTACCGCCGCCTGCGGCCGCCTGCGAGAATTCGGTAGAGCCAGCCGCAATTGCGGAAACTCCCTCGAAATCGGCTGCCATCTGTTCGAATGGCAGATCACCCGACTTGCTATTGCCAACCACTCCATTACCGCAGTTGTGCACGAGGACCGGGGTGTTGCCGGCGAGCACATAGTACGTGTGGCATATTCACGGACGACACGGAGAGTGACCTATCGGCGCAGGGCTCTCACCTGGTCTTTCGTGGATCGGCTGGGTCGCGGTTCGTTCTGTCGGGTGGCGTTGACGGCAACCGTGACGGCAACGTGGGCAGACAACCAGCGACGTCGGCGGCCGTCAAGCGGTCCGGTGGGGCTATCCGAGGTACGGCGTGGCGCGGTGTTCGGCGTGGTGGCGGAGCCTGAGCCGGACGGTCTCGTGGATCGGGATGCGGTCGAACTCGGCCGGGTCGACGAACCGGACGTCGGTCGATTCGTCGCTGACGGCGAGGGTGCCGCCGATGGCCCGTCCGTAGTAGGTGATGTTGAATTCTTGGCGGACTTCGCCGTCGGCGTACGCGATCACGTGCTGCGGGTCGGTGTAGACGCCGAGCAAGCCGGTGATCTCGATGTCGAGGCCGGTTTCCTCCTTGACCTCGCGCACGATGCAGTCGCCGAGGGTTTCACCGATGTCCATGGTGCCACCGGGTAGCGCCCAGTTGCCGGAGTCGGCCCGGCGTTGCAGCAGCACCCGGCCGTGCTCGTCGACGACCAGGGCGGAACCACCAGGGACGAGGCTGTTGGCTCGCGGAGCGGCTGGGTCATGGTAGTAGTCGCGCCGGCCGCTCACGATGCCGGCTCCGACGGGTAAGCGGTGGTGGTCTGCCAGACCTGCTCGAACTGGTCGGCGAACGAGGCGAAGATGCCGTGCGGCGAGAGTTCGCGCAGGTGCAGGACGGGATGTTGGTAGCCGCGGGCGCGGTACAGGTGCGGAGTGACGATCATCTGGTTGTCGAAGCGGAACACCGAGTTGTATAGGTGCACCGCGTGCAGCCCGATCGCGACACCATCCACGTCGTGCAGGGGTTCGCAGAAGTTCAGGGCGTTACGGATACGGCCGGGCAGGGTGCCGCCGATCTGCTCCAGGGCGTCGCGTTCGATCACATGCGCGCTGTCCGGGTCGGCGAACGCCAGCCGGATGCGGGCACCGGCGGCGGCCTTGTCGGTCAGCCGTTGCATGGTGCCGGGCAGCAACTCCAGCACGAACGGGTAAGCGTAGCCGAGCAGGTCGATCCGCTGGGTCGCAAGCAGTAGCCCCCGCCGGGACCAGGTTTGTTCAAAACTGCTCTACAGGATCAAGAAGGCGGCCCGGCGCAAGGCCGGGCCGCGCGCACGCGCTTCAGGCCTACGGCCCCGCGCGCACGCCGTCCGCACCAAACCAACAAAGAACCATAGCCATAGACCAATAGCACCGGACCAGCCCGCCCGATCACCGATTTATGATCATCAATCCGACTGCCGTCGTGACGGCAACCTTGACGGCAACACGGTCAGACGGCGGCAGGCACCCAGCGCCCTTGGGCACGGAACGTGGTCACGGACCGAAGCGAAATGGCCGGGCGAGTACCTTGCCGGAATACCCGCCCGAACCGCGCGTGAATCTTTCTTGTTACTCAGGAGAATCGGCGGTTTGCTTTTCTCTGCCAAACAGCCTACTTACAAGGTCATCGCTCGACCGGCAGCCTTCCGCGCGCGCCAGCACATCGACCGGGGCCAGGTTGGATATCGGTGCCGGAATTCCACTTCCCCAAGCATCCCACCCGTCGAAGAAGAGGTGATCGTCGAGATATGCGCCAAACGGTCCCGTGCGCCCAACACGCGCCACTTCTGCGTTCAATTCCTTGAGTAGCCGCCCGAGGGAATACGCCGTTTCCGTCTTCCCCGTGCCACTACTCCAGCAGCCGACCCAGCCACTTCCGACCGTCGGGTTGTCCGGCACCAAACATATCCACAGACGGGTGTCGGCAGCGGCTTCACCAGCCAAAACTACGGCAACGAACCGCTGCTCGCCACTGATCAAATACTTGAATGACGTCATCACGGAGGCGAAATCACAAACTCGATCAAGGTATCTGGCGACATGTCTCCCGCTCTCACCCTTCTCGCGATCTCGGCCGTTCGGTGGTGGCCGCCGGTGATGTACACCCGAGACGCAGGATAACACCCACAGTCTCCTGTACCCCAATCGCGTGCACCCCTGATTGGATCGTTACCCTGCGGGCCACCCGGCACAATAAGTTCGTCGTTCGTGAGATTCCTGACACCACCATGCCCGGCAACTTCACCGCCATTCATTTGGTGCGGATTCAGCGCGTGCGTTTCGAATCTGTTGTTGACTAGCTCGCCAGCTCGAACATTGAACTTATTGATGTCGGGATGCACCGGCAGGTCTGACAAGTGACTGTTCGTGCTGCCGCCGCAGTTGTGAACCAGTACCGGGGTTTTGCCGGCGAGCACATAGTACGTGTGGACGTTGGCGACGGTGAGGTTGTGGACGGTGGCCCACGGGGTGGTCCAGCGCTCGACCGCCGTGATTTGCACGAGAGTGCCCGCACTGGTCCGCAGCATCTGACCGGATCGCAGATCGGTGGCGTCGACCCACTCGTTCAGCTCCGGCACCCAGAACGGGTGACCGTCGGTCGCCGTGACCTCGGCCGTGCCCGAACCCTGCTTGCCGTCGGTGTCGATGGTGACCTTCACCAGGTGCTTGACACCCTCGCCCTGGATCGCCGCGGAGACCGTCTCCACCTCGACCCGACCTGTCGCCGGATCGGTGACCTTGACCTTGTCGCCCGGCTTGACGTCTTCGATGGGCTTCGTGGACCCGTCCGCCATCAGTACCTTCGTGCCGGGGACGAAGCTATTGCCGTCTGTCGGGCACCCGCCGTCAGGCTTGCCGGAGCCGCCTCCTCCGCTGGCCCCGCCATTACTGCGGCCGGAAGCACCCGACGAGCCACCGGGCTTCGAGTCGCCCTTGCCTGCGCCGCCCGAACCCTTGCTGGCACCGGACTTGCCAGCGCCGCTCGACGCGGCCGAGGAACCCTTCGGATTGCTCTTTGCCTGGGCGTCCTTCTGGGCCGGGTTTCCGGTCTTCTTCGTGGCGTTCGTTGCCTTGTTACTCGTCGTGTTGACCTTGTCGGCGGCTTTCTTCTTTGCTGCCTGCGCGGCCTTCTTCGCCCGCTCGATCGCCAACTTCTTGGCGTTCAGCGCCGCTGTCTCCGCCGCTCGGACAGCCGCCAGGACAGCCTCAGCCGCCCGTTTCGCGGTCTTCCACGCCTGGATCGCCGCGATCGTCCGGTCGATCGCCCGGATCACGGCCGGGATCTTGCCGATCTTGCCCCAGGGAATCGCGCCGATGATCAGACTGCCGCACGCCCACATGTCACCGCCGAAGCAGTTGATGGCGTCGTTGATCCCGATGAAGTCCTTCAGCATGTACCACGCCGAATCGAGGATCACCGACATCAGCGACCGGCCCATGTTCGCCTGCGCCTGCGAGACCATCGCCGCCGACAGGCCCGCGCCGGCCAACGCCGCCGCCGTCTCCGACGCGGTCAACGCCACCGACAGACCCGACGGGTCCGAGTGGGTCACCGGGTTGTTGTGGGCGTACGCGTAGCCGTTGGACTGTGCCGGGTCGGCCAGGTCCAGGACCGGGTCCGCGGACAGGAACCGACCCACCGCCGGGTCGTACAGACGCGCGCCGAGCGGCGTGTAGCCGGAGGCGTCATCACGGACCGCACCGAGGAAACCGGTGTTCGTCTGCATGTTGGCGCTGACAGGTGCGGCGCCGCGCCTGTTGCCGAACGGGTCCTGCTTACTGATCCGGACGGTCATCCCGCCGCTCTGGACGACCTCCGCATAGGGGCTTCCCTGATGGTCGCTGGTGAGGGCGATGAGAGCCGACGGGGTGTTGCCGTACGAGAAGCGCAGCATCGTGCCACCCGGCGCCGCGTACGAGCGCTGGCTGTTGACCAGCGCACCGCCCTTCTGGACGGTGACCTGAGCCTCGCCGAGGTTCAGCGTGGCCTGCCGCCCCTGCAGAGTGAGGAGACGGCCGCTGGGCCCGTAGATGTGCCGGGTCTCGTTCTGCGCCTCCCACTGCTGGGCGGCGGTGCTGGCGCAGGTCGCGAGCACGATCGGCGTGGACTCGGCGGTGGCCGCGTCCTTTACGGCGAGGCAGAGGCCGGAGGCGGCGTGCCGGAATTGCCCGGTGGAGGTGCGCTCGAGGTGCTGGGCGGAAGTACCCGCACACTGCTGGATTCCCAGTGTCGATCCGGCCGTGGTGGCCGCCGGCTGGACGCACCAGTCGCCGTGCATCGACAGGGTGCCCAGGTTGGGGTTGGTCTGGCTCGGGGCCGGGGTGAAGGTCCACTTCTGCGCGGGCGTGGCGTTACACGAGTACAGCTGGATGGGCTGACCGGCCGCGCCGAGGCCGGCGCTGAGGTCTAGGCACTTGTTCGCGAGGCCGACGTACGAGGTTTTGCCGCCGTCGCCTTCGCCGACGATCCGCTCGATCTGGCCGTCGTAGGTCCAGGACAGGGCCTGCTGGTCACCGTTCTGGATGGAGGTGACGGACTTCGTCTCGCCGGTCAGCTCGTACAGCCGCTCGGCGGCTGCGGTAATCGCAGCGCCGGCCGGGGTGACGTAGTTCTTGGTGACCTTGGTGAGGGTGCGGGGCTGGCTGCCGTCGGCCTTGCCGTAGGTGTACGTGCTGACGGCGTCCTTGGCGGTCACGCCGGTGAGGTCCTTCTCCACCAGCTTGGTGCGGTTACCGAGCAGGTCGTACTCGTACTCCTGCCAGTAACCGGACTTGTCCGTGCCGGCCGCCACGTTGAGGGTGCCGTCCGTGTTGATCGGGCCCGGCGAGCACTGCGCCTGGTTCTTGGCGGTCCAGGCCGTCTTGACCCGGCCGAGCGAGTACTGGAAGCACTGCCGCTCCGCGATGCCGGTCGCCTCCTCGCGGATCGCCAGGATGTTGCCGGCGTCGTCGTAGGCGTAGGAGCGGTTCGAGACGAGGTTGCCGCCGACGATGCTCTTGTCGCCGGTCTGCTCGCGGTAGACCTGCTGGCTGTTGAGGGCACCACTGGCCTCGTCGTACGAGGCCATCGTCCACACCCGGTACGGCTGGGCGCCCAGGGTGGACCGCAGCACCTGCCCGTACGGCGAGTAGACGGTCTCGGCGCCGTACCAGTCCTTACCGGACACCGAGAGCGGCAGGCCGTCCTTGGTGTAGCGGACCAGAAGCTTCTCGGACGGCAGGCTGCCGACGGCCGGGAGGGTCGCCGACTCGGGCAGACCGGTGTCGGTGTAGGTGCTCTCGTAGGTGTAGGAGGTCCGCAGGCCCCACGTGTCGGCGATGCTCTGCGGCAACGTGAGCGTCGTCGACGTGGGCTGGTAGTCGTCGCTGTAGCCGTTGACCCGCTGGGTGTACGGCAGGCCGTCGGTGTAACGGGTGGCGCTGGCCGGCAGGCCCTTGCCACCGGCGACGGTGTCGTAGGTGAACTCGCCCAGGAGCGTTCCGGTGCTGCTGCCGAGCCGCTGCTGGGTCGGCCGAGACAGCTGGTCGTAGCCGTTCCAGAC
This sequence comes from Micromonospora inaquosa, assembly GCF_003857055.1. Classification (GTDB taxonomy): domain Bacteria; phylum Actinomycetota; class Actinomycetes; order Mycobacteriales; family Micromonosporaceae; genus Micromonospora; species Micromonospora inaquosa. The sequence goes on from NZ_QGSZ01000274.1 coordinate 51,301, forward strand.
CGTGATGCCGCGGGCGTTGGTGGAGGTCAGCTGCCGGTCCCGGTGGTCGTACGTCATCCGGGTGGTGCCGGAATCCGGGTCGGTGGAGGTCTCCATCCGGCCGCGCTGGTCGTACGTCCAGGTCCACGGCCGGTTCGGGCTGGCCGAGTGGGTGGCCTGCGCGAGCTGACCACGCGTGTCGTGCTGGTAGCGCATGCTGGTGAACTCGGTGCGGGCGCTGTTGGTGAAGGTGTCCACCCGGGTGGTCCGGCCCAGGGCGTCGGTGAACAGCCGGTAGGAGGTCGCACCGGCCGGGTTGATCACCGTGGAGTGGTCGGCGCCGTACGCGTAGCGGGTGGCCCGCGCCGGCTGCTCGACCTCGGCCAGTACCGGCAACTCCTGGGTCACCCGGCCGAGGCCGTCGTAGGTGTAGAGGGTGGCGTTGGGCACGGGTGCCGGGTTTTCGGTGTCCACGTACGGCGTGAACAGCTGGCCGTTCGGCGCTCCCTTGGCGAGGTAGGCGTTGTTGGTCCGCCACACCTCGCCGGAGCTGTTGTAGTGGGTGTCGGTGATCAGCCGGCCGCCGCCGGTGGCCTCTTCCTGGGTCTGCCGTTCGCGGCCCAGGCCGTCGTAGATGGCAACGGAGGTCTGGACGCGGTTCTCGTGGCCGCGGCTGAAGGTGGTGATGTACGGCGGCTTCCCGGCGGGCACGGTGTACTGGGCCCGGAAGTCCGGTACCGCCGTGGACGACGGGGTGCGCCCAGGCCCCCACGCCTCGACGAGGCGGCCCAGCGCGTCGTACTTCGCCTCACTGACCCGGTCGTTCAGATCGGTGGTCTTGACCGTGACCGCGCGGCCCGGATCCAACTCCCGGACCTGCTTGTGCCCGAGCGAGTTCTCCTCGGTGACGCTGGTGGCCTGGCCGGTGGCCGGGGTGTAAGTGATCTTGGAGGTCTTGCCGTCCGGATCGGTGCTGCTGACGACGCGACCGATGGCGTCAAAGCCCGTGGTGCCGTTGGGCTGGAAGCCGGAACCGTCGCCCTTCAACGACCAGGTCTGGCTCGCCAGCCCGCGGGTCGAGGCGCCGAGGGCGACATCGTACGCCTGCCCATCGTAAGCCACCCGGTCCGCGGAGCTCAGCGTCTTCAGGTCGTTGAAGTTGGCCGCGGCGCAGGTCGTCGGGCTGGTGCGGATCTGCTTGGTCAACCCGATGAGGTTCTTGTCGTCGCGGTGCAGATACTCCATGAAGGTGCAGGACTCGTCGCCGGTCTTGCCGGTGTCACCGAGGGACTCTATGTACGTGGGCAGGCCATGCGTCGCCTCGTAGGTGGTCTTCGTCTCGACCGTGCGCAACGTGCGGGCATCGTCACCGGTGCCGGAGGACCTGGTGTACGAAGCCTGCCGGGGCTCGGTGACCCGCCATGCCCGCAGGGGGCTCAGGCCGTCGTCGCGTGACCGCGTCGCGAGTTCCTGCACCGCGGGGAACGTCACGCTGCGGGTGAGCCAGTCGCCGTCGGCGTCGGCGGCGTCGGCGTACGTCAGCTCCTCGGCGACCCGACCGGCGAACGCCTCGTGGTCCTTGGCGATCTCGGAGCCGGCGGAGTCCTTCACCGAGACGGTGTCGCCCAGGCCCCGGAAGTACCGGGTGACGGATTTGCTCCGCTTGCTGCCGATGTCGGGGTCGTCGGCGCCGGTGATGACGGTGACCTTCTCGACGCCGGCGAACTGGGAGTACGTGCGGGTGGACTTCTTGGTGAACTCCTGCTCGGCGAGCCGCCATGCCGGCTTCTCGTACGCGTACCCGGTGATGGTGGTGTACGCGCCGTCCAGGTTGGGGAGTTCCTCGACGCTGTCGACGACGTACTTCTGGAACCAGTCGATCTCCTCGACCGCTGGGTCGGGGTGCCAGAAGGCGGGGTAACACAGCCGGTCGTTGGCCTTCAGCTCGGCGGTGTCACCCTTGCCGGGCAGGCCGGTGCCACTCTTGCAGTCACCCACCGGCGCCTTGTAGTTGATGACGGTCTCGCCGCCGTACTCGTTGATGACCCGGGCGATGCGCAGGCGGGAGAAGCCGGGGCGGTTGTCCCGCTTGACGCGGTTCGGCATCTCCTCGGTGTTGGACTCGAAGCGCACCGCGTTGAGCGCGATCTTGTCGCCGCTTCGGCCATGTCCGGTACGGGTGATGGACTCCAGCCAGAGCGCGGTGTTGGGGCCGGTCTTGAGGATCGGGAACGACTGCTTGAGCTGGTACTCGTCCACGAGCTGGAGAGTCTTCGCCGACGTGCGCTGCGCCGACGTGGTGATCTTGTCGAGGCGCTTGCGGGTGAAGAAGGACGGCGAGGCGTTCCAACACTTCTGGCCGGCGGCGCACCGAAGGTCCGCCGGAGTGTCGTACCAGATTCGGTACTTGTCAGGCTTGGTGCTGGCGAAGTTTTCGTCAGTGCAGGTGAGGGAACCCTCGGCGAAGCAGCGCTCCGCGACGCTGAAGGAGATCCGCGCCAGCGGCGCCTCGGAGAAGAGGGTGTCCCGGCGCTGCCCGTAGTCGATGCGGGTCAGATAGCCGCCGCGGTCGTAGCTGACCGGGTCCTTGAAATTGAAGTTCCGGGCGTAGTGGTTCGTCTCGCGTTCCCACCACAGGCTCATGGCGTTGCCGTGGATGTCCTCGACGTAGTCGAGGGACCACCGCCATGCCTCGGTGCAGACCGATCCGGCCCAGTTGCCCACCTTGTAGCAGGGTTCGTCGGAGTGGTTGCTGTAGACCGGCACGGTGAGCACCGAGTTGGTGACCGGGTCGTCGGCGGCGCTGCCCCGGTCGGACCAGCCCGGCAGGCGGTTGCGGCCGAAGTGGTAGCGGGTGCCGTCCCGGGTCGTGACGATCCAGTACTCGCCGTCAGCGTCACCGTTCGCCAGGCTGGTGTCCTGCACCAACTGGACCTTGGAACCATCGCCGTTGGCGGTGAACCAGGCGTCCTTGCCCTCGTCCCAGACCAGCTCGGTGGTCATGCCGGCAAGTGACAGGGTGGCGTTCTTCGAGCCCCAGCAGAGGTCGGCGGTGCGGTGCGAGGAGTTGTTCGCACCCGGCTTCTTCGAATCCTCGCGGCAGCTCGCGTAGCTGCGGGTGATCGCCCCCGCGCTGTAGTCCCAGCCGTCACCGATCCAGGAGGACTGGTTGTTGCTGGCGGACGTGCGGCCGTCCACCGACTGCGAGGAGTACGACAGCGACACCTTCGGCATCAGGCCGGCGGCCGTCTCGGGAGTCTGTACCTGGTACGAGTAGGTGAAGGCGCCAGACGACGAACCCGCGGCCCAGGAGCCCGAGGAGAGCAACGGAGTGGCGGTGAAGTCGCCGGCCGCTGACGCTCCGGTGTCCAGTACGCCGACGACGCTTGAACTCTCCGCCGCCGCCGCGCGTGCGCCCGCCGCACCCTGTGCGCCGAGCAACGCGCCCACGGGCACCTTGCCGGTGACGACCCGCTGCGTCGGCTCGTCCGCGGTGGCCGCGACGCGCGCCGACGCCATTTTGGTCGATACCAGCTTCACCTCGCTGGACACCGCCTGAGCAGTCGTCGCACCGGACGTTGTCCACATCGTCCCGCTGCTGCCGGTGGCACAGTCGCCGCTGTCGGGGGCGTCGAAGACGCAGTCGGGCAGCAGCACGACGCCGAAGCGGTCGGCGGCCAGCGGGCCGTACAGATCGGCGAAGTCGGTGTAGTTGACGTCGAGAGCGACCTCCGCGGCCGGGTCGGCGGTGGCCGGCGGCGTGATCTTCATGATCAGGCCCGACACGCTGGCCGCCTGGGACGCCTCGGGTGCGGCGAGATCGACGGTCCAGGTCCCGGCGAGGGCGGCCGGGTCGCCACCCTCCGGTACGCCGAGGGCGACCGGCAGGTCGTCGACCTGCTTGGTCGCTCCAGCCTCGACGCCGGTCAGGTCCACGGCGCCGCTGTCCTGCTGCCACGGCGCCACGGACGTGGGCACGTACGGGACCACCGGCACCTGGTCAGCGGTGAGCAGGTCCGAGTCGGCTTCTTCGTTCTGCAGGACCTGCTTGCTCTTCGGGACGTCCGGCAGCTGGACCTGGGTGTCCTCGCGGCTCATGCCGGCGCCCGGCACCGCCCACGCCGGCGCGGGCACGGAGGTCGCGACGAGTGTCGTGGACAGGAACAGCACCATCGCCGTACGGGCGCGATGCCCCCGAGGGCGAAGCGGCTCCGTCGAGGTCCGTCGGCCGTGCCACCGCCGGGACAGCAACCCGATACCACGCATACGTGTCGACTCCACCCAGGCGCAAAACAACGAAAAGGCGCGGAAGACCGCGAAAAGCACGCGCCGGGATCGGCGCGTGCGTGAGCACTCTGCGGCAGACTGAGTCGCTACTCAAGGCCAACCGACCGTCACTGGATCGACTTCAGGTGATCTGGGTCACGCCACCATTGGTGATCAGTTAGCCGCGCGTAGCAAGAATCGGTCAAAGATGGCGACTGCTCCTACATCTCGCAAAATCGCACGGGCAAAACGTACACAAGATCGAATTCTGCCTGAACTCTCGGTGACAGCACGGTGATGTGTAACGGATCGATAACGCTTGAGGGATAGCCGAAAACACCTCACGTCGTGCGATCGTGTGCTCGCATTTTGCCCCTCGGCCCGCCGAATGGGGCTGATCGTTGTGCCTTTCCCCTTGTTGTCGGCCCCCACGGGAGTAGAAGCGCCGTGACCGTGCCTCGCCTGCTCAGCCCGCTCGTGCGTACGCGCTTCAGGCTGACTCTCACCCTGGGCGTCCTGCTGGCCGCACTTGTCGCGACCCTGCTGCCGACGCGGTGGACCGACCAGCCCCGCGACACCGTCCTCGCGCCGGTGCCAGCCGCCCCGCGCGACGAGGCGACCGCGATGACCGACGCCCTACGGACCGGCACGGAAGTGCTGGTGGACACGGCCACCAGCGCCACCTCGCTCACCTGGGCCATGCCGAACGGGCAACTGCGCACCACGATCCACGCCATCCCCCAGCGGTCGAAGAACGCCGCCGGCCAGTGGGTGGCGGTCGACAACACGCTGACCCGCGGCGGAAGCGCCGCCAGCGGGCTGGACATCCGGCCCGTCAACGCCGTCACGCCCGTGCGGTTCTCCGGCGGCAGCGACCCTGGCCAGCCGGACGGCACCGCGACCGTGCTGACCGAAATGGACGTCGACGGCCACACCATCGCGTACACCTGGCCCGGCCGACTGCCGAAGCCGGTGCTCGACGGCCCGCGCGCCCTCTACCCCGAGGTTCACCCCGGGGTCGACCTGCTCGTGGTCGCCCGCGACGACGGCGGCGTCGGACAACTGCTGATCGTCAAGAACCGAGCGGCCGCCACCCTCCAGGCCGTCAGCTCCCTCACCTACGGTCTGCGTTCCCAGACGGTCGTCTTCCGACGCGACGCGACGACCGGCGGCGTCCTCGCCCTCGACAAGGTCAGCGGCGAGGAGGTCAGCTCGATCCCCAGCCCGTTCGCCTGGGACTCCGCCGGACGCGACCCGGAGGCACCCGACAGCGCCCCCCGCACCGCCGTGGCCACGCCCGCCGACGTGCTGACGTTGTCCGGCCTGGTCGGCAGTGAGCCGGGCGCGCGCGAGGCGCAGATCCCCACCCGACTCGACGGCGACGGGACCGGCGACGTCCGGCTGCACCTCGACGCCGCCGCCACCGGTCTGCTCACCGGCCCGGACGTGCTCTTCCCCGTCTTCCTGGACCCGACGCTCATCAGCGGCAAACAGGCCTGGGCCACCGTCTACTCACAGCACCCCAATACCAACACCTACAACGGCACCAACTTCAACGCCGGAACCACGGATGCCCGAGTCGGCTACGAGCAGGACACCCCGCTGCGAGCCCGCTCCTTCTGGCGCATGGGTTACAACGCCGCGATAAAGGGTGCGACGGTCACCTCAGCGAGCTTCAAGGTGCTGAACAACCACTCGTGGAACTGTTCTGCCCGGGAGATGCAGCTCTGGTTGACTGGTTCCATCTCCAGCGGCAGCACCTGGAACAAGCAGCCGGCCTGGAAGGAGGAACAGTCCCGACGTTCCTTCGCCTACGGCTACGGCAGCAACTGCGCCGACGACTACGTGAGCTTCGACGTGAAAAAGGGTGCCCAGGACGCCGCCAACGGCGGCTGGTCGAACCTCACCCTCGGCATGCGCGCCACCAGCGAGTCCGACACGATCACGTGGCGCAAATTCAAGGTCACCTCCGCCGAGCTGACCGTCGTCTACAACCGTCCACCCAACGAGCCGAAGGACGGTGCCACCTCACCCGGCGGCGCCTGCGTACCCGGCCCCGGCGGAGGTGTGACGGTGGCGAAGACCAACATCGTGCTCTCCGCGATCTCCTCCGATGCCGACGGCAACCTCAAGAGCCTGCGCTTCCGCTTCTGGAAAAGCGGTGCGGCCGTACCGGCGGGCACCGTCGTCACCGCGACGACCGACGGAAGGGCCAGCCTGACGATCCCCGCCGGCAACCTGGAGGACAAGGCGGTCTACTCGTGGGACGTGAGCGCCGAGGACGCTGTCGGTGCCGCATCCTCGTTCTTCCCACCCGGCAGCGAGCCGTGCCGCCTCACCATCGACGCCTCCGCACCCCCGGCGCCGGACGTCGCCAGCAACGTCTTCAAGCGGGCCACCCCCGACGGCGCGACGTGGGCGACGATCAAATTCGGCGAAACCGGTCCCATCACGTTCACCGCCTCCGGCGCCACGAGCTTCACCTACTCGTTCGAGAGCATCGGCACGGTGACCGTGCCGGCCACCAACGGCACCGCCACCGTGCCCAACCTGGCACCGCGGCACGCCGGGCCCACCACCCTGCACGTGTACGCGTTCGACGCCGTCGGTAACCGCAGCCTCCGCACCAACTACACGTTCTACCTACCGCCCCGATCCACCGCCGACGGACCAGGCGACACGGGCGGCGACGGCATTCCCGACCTGCTCCTGGTGGACTCCTCGGGCAACCTGCGCAACTACGCCGGTGACACGGGTGGCGAGTTGTACGCCTGGCTCGTCGGCTCCTACAGCGACGGCACGCTCAACCCGACGGGTCACTGGTTCGACCCGGCCACCGGCAAGGCGGCCCTACTCGCCAAGCACTCCGATACCTATCCCGGCGACGGCACGACCGATCTGTTCGCCCGCACCCCGGACGGCGGCTTCTGGCTCTACCCGGGCGACGGGTACGGCAGCTTCGACGTCGAGCGGCGACTGCGGGTGCTCCTCCCGGCCACCGGTGTCGGCGGAACCGCCGTGCCCTCACCGGACACCTGGACCCAGATCAAGGCCGTCGGTGACATCACCGGCGACAAGCACCCGGACCTGATTCTGCGAGCCGGAACCGCGTTCTGGACGCTGAGCGGCTACACCGGTGGCAGCTTCCAGGAGGCGACCCTGATGGAGGGCAGCGCCTGGGCCCGGCGTGAGGTCGTCAACGTGGCGGACATCGATCTGGACGGCACGCCGGACATGCTCTGGCGCAACCTGGACAACGGCAACATGTACGTCCGGCACGGCAAGCCCGGCTCGCTCCCGGGCAGCGTGAACCTGGACTCGCTCAAGTCTGCCGCCGCCTCCCGCAGCGGCGACGTGTCGTACGGAACAGGCTGGTCCGAGGCCAACATCAGCGCGATGATCAGCATCCCGGACGTGAGCGGGGACCGGGTTCCCGACCTCTGGACCCGGTCCGGCACCGACGGCATGATGCGGATCTACCACCCGTCCAGCACCGACACCGGGGGCCCGGTGAAGGTGGTCCTGGGCGACGACTGGCGCGGGTTCAAGTCCTTCGGCTGAGCCTCCGCGTCGCGCCACGACACGGCAACGGGCCCGAGTAGCTGTTCACTCGGGCCCGTTGCCGTGAGGCCGTCTCCGTGCGCTCGTCGTCCGGTGCCGCACGACGGCCAACCAGACGGCCGCGCCGATGCAGAGGACGGCCAGCAGGGACAGCAGCACGAGGGCCGGGTTGATCCAGGCGGGCACCAGGTCGTAGGTGGCGTTGCATCGATCGTGGAGAGGGAACCATCGCGACGACTCACGCCAGTGGACTGCGCGGTAGGCACTGTCGTAGGTGACGCCGGCCTGTCGGCAGGACTCCTCCGAGCTCATGGAGGAACCCGCGAACGCCCCGACGAACCAGGTGAGGGCGGTGGCGACGATCGACAGCCCGGCCGTCGCGGCGAACCGCGACGACCACGACGACCACGACGGAGCCTGCGCGGCAGCGATCGACTCGGCTTCATGGAAGTCGGGGTGTCCGCAGTCCGCGGACACCCCGACTTCACTGAAACCCTGTCGATCAGGGAGTGATGACGAACTGCGAGCCCGGCTGGATGACGATGTTGCCGTCGGCCGAGTTGGTGATGGTCACGTTGGTGAGGTTGGCGTTGCCGCGCGCGCCGCTCATCGCGAGGATGCCGGCACCATTGTTGGACTTGTCGATCCGCACGTTGGTGACGGCGAGGTTCGGTATGTTGCCGCCGCCGTTCTTGAACTGGATGCCGTCGAACGTGGAGTCGATGATGTCGGTGTCGCGGATGGTGACCCCGACGATGTCCCGGGTGGCCGGGAAGATCGTGATGGCACCGAACTCCTGGTCCTCGTTCCAGAAGGCGCCGCCGGTGCGGTAGAGCCCGTTGTTGGCGATCAACGTCGTGCCGGAGAACGGCAGCGGGTCGTGGTCGGTCGCCAGCATGATGCCCGGGTAGTTGGCGGTGTCGTAGATCAGGTTGTTCTCGATCGAGTTGTCGTAGCCGCCGTAGATGGCGATGCCGTTGGCCCGCCAGGGCAGCTGGATGGTGTTGTTGACGAAGTGGTTGTCGTGCGCGATGTCGACGTTGCGGTCCTTGACGTACGGGTTGGCCCAGACCGCGAGGGCGTCGTCACCGGTGGTGCGGAACGACGAGTTGAACACCCGCGAGTTGCGTGTGCCGTTGCTGAAGTTGATGCCGTCCGCGTACGTGTTGCGGATCCGCATGCCGGTGAACTCCAGCCCGTCGGCCGGCCCCCACAGGTCGGGGATGTTGTCGTAGTCGCGACCCACCCAGGCGCCCACGTTGGCGTGCTCGATCCAAACGTTGCTGATCCGGGTGCCGGTGCCGAAGCGACCGTTCAGACCCACGCCACCCTCGGCGTTGCCGTCACCGCCGCGGATCCGGCCGGAGCCGAAGATGGCGATGTCGGAGATCTGGGTGTTCTTGTCGATGTCGAAGCCGAAGTTGCCCTCGTGCGGGTGGTTGATGCCGCCCACCACGTTCTGCGGCTCGGTGAGCGTGTAGAGCTGTGAGTGCCACATGCCGGCGCCCCGGATGGTGACGTTGCTGATGCCGACCTGGTTGTGCGTACCCCGGTTCAGCGGGTCGTCGGTCAGGATCTTCTGCTCCTGCCGCCACTGACCGGCGGGGATCCAGACGCAGCTGATGACGCCGTTCTGGTCGTCGGTCACCGCCCGCTGGATGGCGGCGGTGTCGTCGAGCCCGTCGTTCGGGACCGCACCGTACGACGTGATCGAGGTGCAACCGGCCGGCTGGCTCGCCGCCGGCGCCACCTGCTCCAGGTCGATCATGTCGATGACGTAGAAGGCGGCGGTGTCCCCCGAGTCGCGCTGCAACTTGAACCGGGTGCCGGCCGGGTACGACTGCGCCAGCAGCGCGTTCGACTCGTCGAAGAGCCTCCGGGCGTCGGCCTGCGGGGTGTTGGTCAGCGCCTCCGGCCCGTCGGTGTTGCCGTAGAGCCAGCTGTGCTTCGACGACAGCGTCAGCTTCCGGGAGAAGACGTCGTTGACGTAGAGGCTGATTGTCGCCTCGATGCCACCGCCACCCGGCGCGTCCGGGATGGAGTTGCGTACCACGATGGAGTTGGCCTCGTTGGCCGAGGTGAACTCGACGAACTGGCCGGTGCTGGTGAGTCGCACCGACTTGCGGCCGGAGGACTCGCTGGCGAAGTTGGTGTGACCGAAGGTGCGCAGCGGGTCGGCCTCCAGCAACGTGCCCTGGTAACGACCGGCCTCGGCCTCATAGGAGACGTACGGGACGGCAGCCCCTCGTCCGACCACGATCGACTGGCTGAACGAGTTGTTGGTCTCGTTGGTCTCGGTGACCACGTTGGTGGCGTCGGCGGTGGCGGTGAGGGTGGCGCCGCCGCTGGTGGCGGTCCAACTGCCGCTGACGGCCACGGTGACAGTCGCGCCGGCGGCGATCGAGGCGGTGTTGGTGTTGAGCGTGGTGCTGCCCGCCACCAACCGGGTGACGGTCGTCGCGCCGGTCGCGGCGGTGCCCCGGTTGCGGACCGCCACGGTGAAGCTCACGGACGCCCCGACCGCCGGGTTCGGCGGGTTCGAGGCGATGCCGAGCACCTGGAGGTCGGGGCCCGGGGCCTGCGCCACCACCAGTGGCGACCCGGCGGTGAAGCTGTTGTTGCCGTTGTTCTGCTCGACGATCGTGTTGGCCGGATCGACCACCGCCGAGACGGCGTAGCTGCCCATCGGCCGCGTACCGGCGTTGAACGACACGGTGGTCGACGCCCCTGCGGCGAGCGCGCCCACCGTGGCGCTGCCCACGACCGCGCCGGCCAGGTTGAAGTTGACAGTCGTCGCTGCGGCGGACGCCGATCCGATGTTCTGCACCACGGCCGAGAGCGTGACCGGGGAAACCTCGCTGGGTGACGTCGGCGACCAGGTCACCGAGCTGACGACCAGGTCCGGGTTGGGCGCCGGCGTGCCGCACACCTCAAGCTCCGCGACCTGCCCGGACGGGGCACCGGTGTTGCCGGTGAACCGCAACTGCACGTCCGCCGTGGTCGCGCTGACCGGGATGGTCACCACGTTGCTGCCCTGCGCGAACTGGTAGGCCGCCGACGACACCAGACTGGTGTACGCCGACGACGCCTGGTCGCGGCCGAGGACCTGGATGGTCTGGGTACGGGTGCCCCAGGCCGGGTCCGGGTTGAGCTTCACCGTGACACCGGAGATGGAGTGGTTCGCGCCCAGCGCCACCGTCAGGTTCTGCGGGTAGCTCGCCGCGCCCTCCCAGTAGGTGGTGAGCTGCCCGTCGTTCGCCTTGTCCGGGGTGAAGCTGAAGGTGGAGCCACTCGCCGTCATGCTCTTGCCCTGCGCCACGTTCGTGCAGGCGGGCGGGTTGCTGCCGGTCCGGGTGACAGTGTTGCTGTTGCCGGAGAGGTTGCCGGCACCGTCACGGGCCCGGACGTGGTACGACACTGTCGCCGTCGCCGGCTGGGTGTCCTGGTAGGTCAGAACGGTGCCCAGCGTCGCGATCAGATTGCCGCCCCGGTAGACGTTGTAACCGGCCAGCCCGCTGCCGCCGGAGTCGGTGGAGGCCCCCCAGTTCAGCGTGATCGTGCTGCCCGACGTGCTCTGCGACAGCGTCCCCGGGACGCTCGGCGCGATGGTGTCCCCGGTGGTGCCGCCGCTGCCGTACACCTCCAGCTCGGAGAGCTGCCCGGCCGGCCACCCGCTGTTGGCGGTGACGGTGATTCGGACGTAACGGGTGGACGCCGAGCTGAAGTTGATCGTGACGGTGCTGCCGCTCGCCGGGTCGAAGGTGTACGTCTGCGACCCGACCAGATCGGTGAAGGACGAACCGTTGGTGCTGCCCCGCACGCTGAGCGTCTGCGTCCGGCTCCCCCAACCGGCGGTCGGCAGCTTCAGCACGACTTGGTTGACGGACTGTGACGAGCCGAGATCGACCTGCACCCACTGCGGGAACGCGTTGTTGACGCTCTCCCAGTAGCTGCCCGGGTTGCCGTCCACGACCCGCGACGAGTCGTAGACGTCGGCGTGGCCGCTCTCCTGGGTGGGACGGCCCTGCGCGAGGTTCGTGGCGGCCGGGGCGAAGCCGGTGCCCGCCGCGGCTGCCGGGTCGGCGGGGCGGGCGACGGCCGGGTTCGCGACGGCGGTCGCCCCTGCTGTGGCGATCAGCGTGGCCGCGGCTGTCGCCGCCACCATCCTGAACAGATTCGTTCGTCTCATGACTGTCCTGTCGTCGGGGGACGGTTTGCCGCGGGCGGGGTGACCACGGG
>NZ_QGSZ01000354.1 GCF_003857055.1 Micromonospora inaquosa
CGGCGGGGGAACGGGCGGTGAGCGGCGGGCTCCTGGTGGCGGGTACGACGTCCGACGCCGGCAAGAGCGTGCTCACCGCCGGCATCTGTCGCTGGCTGCACCGCCAGGGCGTGAAGGTGGCGCCGTACAAGGCTCAGAACATGTCGAACAACTCGGCGGTGGTCGTCGGGCCGGACGGGCGCGGCGGCGAGATCGGACGCGCCCAGGCCATGCAAGCCGCCGCGTGCGGGCTCGCACCCGACCTGCGGTTCAACCCGGTGCTGCTCAAGCCGGGCAGCGACCTGGCCAGTCAGGTGGTGTTGCTGGGCGAGGCGGTCGACACCATCACCGCGGGCACCTTCCAGCAGCTACGTCCCCGGCTCGCCGAGACCGCGTACACCGCGCTCGCCGAGCTGCGTGAGACGTACGACGCGGTGATCTGTGAGGGCGCGGGCAGCCCGGCGGAGATCAACCTGCGGGCTGGTGACTACGTCAACATGGGGTTGGCCCGGCACGCCAACCTGCCCACCATCGTCGTCGGCGACATTGACCGGGGCGGTGTCTTCGCCTCGATGTTCGGCACCGTGGCCCTGCTCGACCCGGCCGATCAGGCGCTGATCGCCGGCTTCGTGATCAACAAGTTCAGGGGCGACCTCGGGCTGCTCCAGCCGGGCCTGGACATGCTGCGTCAGGTAACCGGACGTCCCACGTACGGGGTGCTGCCCTGGGCACTTGACCTGTGGCTCGACGCGGAGGACTCACTCGCCTACGGCCGGGTGCTCGGGCGCCCCGCCGCCCCGCACGGCACCGAATGGCTGGACGTGGCCGTCGTCCGCCTACCCCGGATCAGCAACGCCACCGACGTGGAGGCGCTCGCCACCGAGCCGGGTGTCCGGGTACGCCTCACCATCGAACCGGCCGAACTGGCCGCCGCCGACCTGGTCGTCCTGCCCGGCTCCAAGTCCACCGTCGCCGACCTCGCCTGGCTGCGCGAAACCGGGCTCGCCGACGCGGTGGCCACCCATGTGGCGGCCGGCAAGCCGCTGCTCGGCGTCTGCGGCGGTTTCCAGATGCTCGGCCGCGCCATCCACGACCCGGTGGAGAGCCGGCAGGGCAGTGTGCCGGGGCTGGATCTGCTTCCCATCGAGATCACCTTCGATCCGCGCAAGACCGTCCGGCAGTCGGTGGGCACCGGCCACGGTGGCGTTCAGGTGCGTGGCTACGAGATCCACCACGGGTACGTGTCACACGCCGACCCCAACCTGCCGCCGCTGCTGACCGGCGACGACGGTGTGGGAGAGGGTGCCGTGCTCGGCGCGGTGCACGGCACGCACTGGCACGGGGCGTTCGAGTCCGACGGGTTCCGCCGGTGGTTCCTCACCGAGGCGGCTCGACTGGCCGGCCGCAACGGGTTCCAGGTCGCGCCGGCCACCAGTTTCGCCGCCGCCCGGGAACGCTCACTGGACCTGCTGGGCGACCTCGTCGAGGAACATCTGGACACCGATGCCCTCTGGCGGCTCATCGAAGCCGGCCCACCTGCGGGCCTCCCCTTCATCCCACCCGGCCCGCCGCCGTCCTGACCGGCCAACCGTCCCCTGCGGAGGGTGGGCGGCGGTGCCGGGCGAGGCGGGGAGGCGGCGAGGTCAGGGGCGGATGTCGGCGGGGCGGTCGGTTGTGGGCAGGCCGGCGGCGAGCCAGGCGTCCACGCCGCCGATCATGTCGGTGGCCCGGCGCAGCCCGAGGGTCTGCAGACTGGCGGCGGCCAGGCTGGAGCTGTAGCCCTGCCGGCACACCAGCACGATCTCCCGGTCGTATCCGGTGGCTTCCGGGATCCGCCAGGCGCTGGCCGGATCGAGGCGCCACTCCAGTACGGTCCGGTCGATGACGACCGCACCCGGCAGGTCGCCCTGTTCGCGGCGCTGCAGATCGGTACGGGTGTCGACCAGCAACGCGCCGCCGCGGACCGCCTCGACGGTCTGCTGCGGAGTCAGTCGGTGCAGCCCGGCGCGGGCCTGTTCGAGCAGGGCGTCTATACCGGGGCTCATCACGTCTCGGAGCACCACCCGATCATCCCGATTCGGTGGCACCCCGGGCGGCGAACGGGTCGCCCGTCACCCGTCGCCGCCCCAATTCCCCCGGACGTGACGGTGGCCGGCCAGGGGCGATCAGCCGGACGGGTCAACGTGGCCCACCGGTGGTGGCGGCATACTTCGGTCATGCACCACGCGAGGTTGTGCTGAACCCGGAGACTGACGGGCCGACCGTGGCGGTTGTCGAGGCGTACGCCGAACTGGCTCGTCGGGTGCTCGCGGGCCCGGCGCGGTTGGGGCGGACCCGGCTGGTCGCGGTCGACGGGCCGAGCGGCGCGGGCAAGAGCCGGTTCGCCGCGCGGCTCGCGGATGCCCTGGCGGGGCCGCTCGGGGGCCGACCGCCGGTGGTGCACACCGATGACCTGCTCGACGGGTGGGACGACCAGGTCACCTTCTGGCCCCGGCTCGACGAGGGGGTGCTCGCCCCGCTGCGTGACGGGGAGCCGGGCGCCTACCGGCGGTACAGCTGGGTCCGGCAACGCTTCCTGCCCCGGCCGGTTCCGGTGCCGGTGGGTCCGGTGCTGGTGGTCGAGGGGGTCAGCGCCGCCCGAGCGGTCGTCCGGCCGGAGCTGACGCTGGCCGTGTTCGTCACCGCGCCCGCGCCGCTGCGGCTGACCCGCGCGGTCGCCCGGGACGGGCCGGAGATCCTGCCCGAGCTGCGCCGCTGGCATGACGGGGAACGGGCGCACTTCGCCGTCGACGAGACCGCGACGCACGCCGACCTGTTGGTCGACGGCGCTCCTACCCTGCCGCACGACGCGGACCGGTACTACGTGCGGCTCCGCTGAGACTCGACCGGCTCGCCCCCGGCGGGGCATGGACGTCGGCCAGTGACTACGGCACGATGCGGGGAGCTACGGCGAACGGGGAGCCACCATGACGGCAGCGGACACGCCAGCGCGGCGTCGGATCACCCTCACCGGCATCAGCTCGCGGGCCTGGGAACATCCGGCCGACCGGGGTGCCCTGGTCGCGCTGCGGGAGCTGCGCGGTTTCGACGACGTGATGCGGTCGTTCTTCGGCATGTGGAACGAGCGGGGTTTCCGGCTGTCCGTGCTGGCCTCCGGCATCCGGGTCGACCACCGGCAGTACCCGGCGGTGTGGCAGCGCTACACCGAGGCCGCGGCGGCGCTCGACGTGACCGAGTTGCCCGAGTTGTACGTGACCCAGTCGCCCTGGTTGGGTGCCGAGGCGGTCGGGTTGGAGCGACCGTTCATCGTGCTGAACTCCGCGTGCGTGCAGCAACTCGACGAGGACGAGCTGCGCTGTCTGCTCGGCCACGAGTTGGGGCACGTGGGCAGCGGGCACGCGGTCTACAAGACCATGCTCATGATCCTCACCCGCTGGGCGGCCAACCTGAGCTGGTTGCCGGTCGGCGCGATCGCGCTGCGGGCCATCATCGCGGCGATGTTGGAGTGGTGGCGCAAGGCGGAGCTCTCCGCCGACCGGGCCGGCCTGCTCGCCGGGCAGGACCCGGCCGCCGCGCTGCGGCTGTTGATGAAGCTGGCCGGAGGCGGTGACCTGTCCCAGGTCGACACCACCGCCTTCCTGGAGCAGGCCGCCGAGTACGCCGGCGGCGGCGACCTGCGCGACAGCCTGCACAAGATCCGAATGACCGCGTGGAGCACCCACCCGGTGCCGGTGGCGCGGGCGGCGCAGCTGCGCCAGTGGATCGACTCCGGGGAGTACGGGCGGGTGCTGGCCGGGGACTACCCGCGCCGCGAGGACGACAGCTCGACCAGTGTCACGGACGAGATCAAGGCGGCTGCCGAGTCGTACCGGGAGGAGTTCAGCCGGTCCACCGACCCCCTGGTCGGGTTGCTGCGCCGGCTCGGCGACGGCGCGAGCGACGTCGGCGAGTGGGTGGGTGGCACCGCCGGTCGGGCCCGTTCCTGGATGGACGCGGCCACCGAGGCGGCGGGTCGCGCACACCGCGCCGGCCGGGCCGCCCCCGGCGCGCGGGCCGGTGCCGGCCCCACGGACAGCGGTGACGGTACGGGCTCGGCCGGCACGCCCCGGTAAGGCCGGCATACGATGCCGGTCATGACCTCACCGATCATGTCCGAGTCCGAGGTGCGGGCCGTCGTCGAGCGGGAGATGCCCGGCGTCCGGGCTGACCTGGAACGCCTCGTCCGCATTCCCGGCATCGCCTTCGACGGCTTCGACCACTCGCACGTGGAACGTTCCGCCGAGGCGGTCGCTGAGTTGCTGCGCGGCTGCGGGCTGGATGTCGAGATCGTGCGCTCCGGCGGCCAGCCGGCGGTGATCGGCCGTCGGGCCGCCCCGCCCGGCGCACCCACGGTGCTGCTCTACGCCCACCACGACGTGCAGCCGGTCGGCGACCTGTCGTTGTGGGAGTCCGACCCGTTCGAGCCGGTGGAACGCGACGGCCGGCTCTACGCCCGGGGCGCGGCCGACGACAAGGCCGGCATCATGGCGCACGTCGCGGCACTGCGGGCGTACGGGGATGCGCTGCCGGTCGGTGTGGTGCTCTTCATCGAGGGCGAGGAGGAGTACGGCTCCGACTCGCTGGAGCAACTGCTGATCGAGCACCGCGACGAGATCACCTCGGACGTCATCGTGATCGCCGACTCCGGCAACTGGGACATCGGCGTACCGGCGTTGACCACCTCGCTGCGCGGCATCGTCAACTGTTTCGTCGAGGTGCGCACGCTGGACCACGCGGTGCACAGCGGCATGTTCGGCGGTGCCGTGCCGGACGCGCTCACCGCGCTGGTCCGCCTGCTGGCGACCCTGCACGACGACGCCGGGAACATGGCGGTGGACGGGCTGGTCGGTCGGGAGGGCGCCGCCGTCGACTACCCCGAGGACCGGGTCCGGGCCGAGGCCGGGCTGGCCGAGGGTGTCCAGTTCATCGGCACCGGCCGGATCACCGACCGGCTCTGGACCAAGCCCTCGGTCGCGGTGCTCGGCATCGACGCGCCGTCCACCAGCGAGGCGCCGAACGCCCTGGTGCCGACCGCGAAGGCGAAGCTCAACGTCCGTCTGGCTCCGGGCGACGACCCCAAGCGGGCGTACGCGGCGATCCGCGCGCACCTGGAGAAGCACGCTCCGTGGGGTGCCCAGGTGACTGTCACCCTGGAGCACGACGGTTACCCGTGCGTGATCGACGCGTCCGGGCCGATGTTCGACGCCGCCCGGTCGGCGTTCCGGGCCGCCTGGGACGGCACCGACCCGGTGGACATCGGCGTCGGCGGTTCGATCCCGTTCATCGCCACCTTCCAGGAGATGTTCCCGGAGGCGG
Organism: Micromonospora inaquosa; assembly: GCF_003857055.1. Lineage (GTDB taxonomy): Bacteria > Actinomycetota > Actinomycetes > Mycobacteriales > Micromonosporaceae > Micromonospora > Micromonospora inaquosa. Next base: position 5,335 of record NZ_QGSZ01000354.1, read on the forward strand.
CGATCCTGGTGACCGGTGTGGAGGACCCGCACGCCCGTGCGCACGGCCCGAACGAGAGTCTGCACCTGGGGGAGTTCGCCCGGGTCTGCCTCGCCGAGGCGCTCCTGCTGGGCAAGGTGGCGGCAGCGGGCAGGTAGGGCCCGGGTGCCGGTGTCGGCAACTTTGGGCCTGATCTGGAGGTTTACGGCGTGTCGGACGGCTGCCTGTTATAGCCTTTCGTACATGAGTACGAACGAGGTGATGGCCCGGTTGGGGGCCGCTGTCAGCGCACTGGGAGATGTCGATGTCTCCGCGTGGTCCGAGGACACGCTCAACGAGCAGCTCGGTGAGCTCTCCGCCGCACTGGTCGCCCTCGACTCGGTGCTCTCCCGCGTCGCGGGCGAGGTCCGCGCCCGCGGGTTGCGCATCGAGGAGCCCGTCTCCGCCTGATTCGTCGTCCGCGTAAGCGGGCGGCACCCGGCCGACACCGCCCGGGCACGGCAATGCCCGGGCGGTGTCGGCGGTGCCTGGCAGGATGAGCTGCGTGCGGTTCCTCGATCTGGCAGCCACCTCCGCGGCCGTCGGTGCCACCAGTGGCCGACGGGCCAAGGTGGAGCTGCTCGCTGACGCGCTGCGCCGGCTCGACCCCGACGAGGTCGAGCCCGGGGCCGGCTATCTCGCCGGTGAGCTGCGCCAACGGCAAACCGGGGTCGGCTACGCGAGTCTGCGTGACCTGCCGCCGCCGGCCGCCGAGCCGACGTTGACGGTGGCCGCCGTGGACGCGGCCATCGCGCAGATCGCCGCGGTGCACGGCGCGGGCTCACAGGCACGGCGTCGGGCGCTGCTCGGTGCCCTCTACGCGGCGGCGACGGCCGACGAGCAGCGCCTGCTGACCGGCCTGTTCAGCGGCGAGCTACGGCAGGGCGCCCAGGCCGGGCTCCTCGCGGACGCGGTGGCCCGGGCCGCCGAGGTGCCGGTGGCGACGGTCCGCCGGGCGTTGCTGCTCGCCGGTGATCTCCGGGCCGTGGCGGTGGCCGCGCTGGCCGGCGGGGCCGCCGAGCTGGCCGGGTTCGGTCTGCAGGTCGGCCGGCCGCTGGCGCCGATGCTCGCGCAGAGCGCCCCCTCGGTCGATGAGGCGCTCGCCGCGACCGGCACGCCGGCGGTGGTCGACGTGAAGCTCGACGGCATCCGCATCCAGGTGCACCGCTCCGGCGCCGACATCGCGGTGTTCACCCGCAGCCTCGACGAGATCACCACCCGGGTGCCCGAGGTGGTCGCCGCGGTCCGTGCCCTGCCCGGCCGGGAGTTGGTCCTCGACGGCGAGGCGATCGGGCTGGACGAGACCGGCCGCCCACTGCCGTTCCAACAGACGTCGAGCCGGGCCGCCCGACGCACCACCCCCAGCACCACCGGGCGCACCCCGGTCGCCCCGGCGGTGCTCGCGGCGGCCGCCAGCACCGGTGCGACGGTGCTCACCCCGTACTTCTTCGACCTGCTGCACCTCGACGGCGAGGATCTGATCGACCTTCCCGGCCGGGAGCGGTGGGCTGCCCTCGCCGGTTCGGTGGATTCGTCGCTGCTGGTCGGTCGGATGGAGGTCGACGATCCGGAGCAGGCCGCCACCGCGTTCGCCGCCGCGCTCGACGCCGGGCAGGAGGGCGTGGTGGTGAAGGCACCGGACGCCCCCTACGACGCCGGCCGGCGTGGTGCCGCCTGGGTCAAGGTGAAACCGCGGCACACCCTCGACCTGGTGGTCCTCGCCGTCGAGTGGGGCAGCGGCCGACGCAAGGGCTGGCTTTCCAACCTGCACCTGGGGGCGCGGGACGCGCGCACCGGCGACTTCGTCATGCTCGGCAAGACGTTCAAGGGGCTCACCGACGAGCTGCTGCGGTGGCAGACCGAACGGTTCCTCGACCTCGCGGTCGATCGTGGCGACTGGGTCGTCCGGGTCCGGCCCGAGCAGGTGGTGGAGATCGCCTTCGACGGGGTCCAGACGAGTTCGCGCTATCCCGGTGGGATGGCGCTGCGGTTCGCCCGGGTGGTGCGTTATCGCGACGACAAGTCCGCCGCCGAGGCGGACACCATCGACGCGGTCCGCGCCATCCACGCCGGCCGGGTGGGTGGCTGACGGGGCGGGGTCAGGCGGACGCGGTCGGCGTCGGTTCTGCGGCCCGGTCCAGGGGAGCCGCGGTGGCGCCGATGCCGGCGGCCCGGTGGGCCTCCCGACGGGCCACCCAGCCGTAGCCGAAGAGGGCCATCACCGCGAAGAGCCACCATTGCACGACGTAACCGAAGTTCTGCCAGTTGTTGGTGTGCCCGACCGGCACCGCCTTGAACACCGGATCGGCCGCCGGGGTCTGCTCGTCGAGCAGCAGATAGGCGCCGTAGACCGGGTAGGGCAGCTCGCCGGCAAGGCGCGGCACCCCGATCCGACGGATCTCCAGCAGCCCGTCGCGCCGGTCCACCGCGCCGGCGCCGCTCTCGGTCTCGTGCACCCGACCGACCACCGTCACGTCGCCGGTCGGCGCGGCCGGAACCGACGGCTTGGCGGTCGCCCCACCGGGTGCCGGCGGGATCCAGCCCCGGTCCACCAGCAGCGCCGTGCCATCGGTGAGCACCAGCGGGGTGAGCACCTCGAAGCCGACCCGGCTGTCCACCGTCCGGCCACGGACCAGCACGGTGTTCGTGGGGTCGTACCGGCCGGTGACGGTGATCCGGGTCCAGACCTTGTCCTGGGCGGGGGCCGGGCCCACCGTTCCGGCGCCGCCGGTGGGGGCGCGCAGCGCGTCGGCGAGCGGTGCGGGGGCCATCCGCTGGCCCGCGTCGATCCGCTCGTTGACCTCGGTGCGGCCCCGGTAGCGGTCCAGCTGCCAGTTGCCGAGGAACACCATGACGGCGGCGGCGACCAAGGTCAGCGCGAGAGCGCCCAGCCAGCGTGGGCTCAGCAGGAACCGGTACACGGCACCGAGGCTACTCGTATGACCGGCGCCACTGACCTGGACCGGGCCGGACCGGGCCGGGACCGTCGCCGGTGAGCCCCGCCAGCCCCGGCTCGGGACGTCGCCCGGGGCCCTGCCAGGGCGGGGCCGCCTGCCCCGGTTGGCGGTGCTCGCGTATCCAGCCGGGCGGGTATCGTCACGCCGACGGATCGGTCTCGGTCGTCCCGTCGTGTACCCGCCGCCGCTCGCGAGGAGTCGATGATGACCGTCGTGCCGCGCCTGGTGCTCAGCGCGCCGTCCTCCGGGCACGGTAAGAACGCGCTGGCGATCGGGCTGCTCGCCGCCCTGGCCGAGCGCGGGGTCGACGTCGCCGGGTTCAAGCTCGGGCCGGACCACGTCGACGCCGCCTACCTCGGTCTCGCCTCCGGTCGGCCGGGTCGGGTGATCGACCCCCGGCTGGTCGGCGTCGACCGGCTCGCCCCGCTGGTGGCGCATGGTGCCGCCGGTGCCGGGCTCGCCGTGGTGCAGGGCAGCATGGGGCTGTACGACTCGGTCGGTGGCCGTCCCGAGCAGGAGTCCACCGCCGCCGCGGCCGCCGCGCTGCGCAGTCCGGTGGTGCTCGTTGTCGACGTGGCCGCGATGGGCCAGTCGGTGGCGGCCCTGGTGCACGGTTTCCGCTCGTACGACGAGCAGTTGTGGCTCGGTGGGGTGATCCTCAACCGGGTGGCGTCGTCGCGGCACGAGGGGATGCTGCGCGAGGCGTTGGACGACGTGGGAGTGCCGGTCTACGGCGCGCTGCGCCGCCAGGACCTGCCAGCGGTGCTGCCGTCGCGGCGGCACGGAGTGGCTCCGGTGGTCGACAATTCGGCCGACGCCGTCCGTGCGGTGCGCCGGTTGGGCGAGGCCGTCGCCGCCACGGTCGACCTGGAACGGCTGCTCGGGTTGGCCCGCTCCGCTCCGCCGCTGCCGGCACCGGCCTGGTCTCCCGAGGAGGCCCTTGGCGTGTTCACACCCCCGGCGAACCGTCCGCTGGTGGCGGTGGCCGGTGGCCCGGGTGGCAGCTTCAGCCACCCGGAGACGACGGAGTTGCTCCGGGCCGCCGGCGCCGAGGTCGTCGTCGTCGACCCGCTGCGCGACGAGGCCCTGCCGGTCGGCACCCGCGCGCTGGTCGTCGGCGGCGCGCTGCCCGAGGCGTACGCCGAGCAGTTGTCGGCCAACCGGCGGCTCTGCATCGCGGTGGCCGAGTTGGCGCGCACCGGGCGTCCGGTGATCGCCGAGGGCGCCGGCCTGCTGTGGCTGGCCCGGGAGTTGGACGGGCTGCCGATGTGCGGTGTCCTGGACGCGGTCGGCGTCAGCCGGGACGGGGTGGTGGCCGGCTACCGGGAGGCGACCGCCCAGACCGACAGCGTGGTCGCCGCCACCGGCACCGTGCTGGTCGGGCACAAGGCGCACCGTGCGGTGCTCACCCCCCGTGCCGGTCAGCGTCCGGCCTGGAGCTGGGACGGCGGCGCGCCGGAGGGCTTCGTCTGGCGCAACGTGCACGCCTCGCAGCTCACCCTGCACTGGGCCAGCCATCCGGCGACGGCCACCCGGTTGGTCGCCGCTGCGGCGGCCGACCCGACAAGCGAGGTGGTGCCGGCGCAGCCGGGCGGGGTGTCGGTGTGATCGGTCAGGTGGCGGTGCGCCGATTTCCGGCGTTGACCGTCTCCACCCCGCGTACCGAGGTGCGGCAGCTCACGGCGGCCGACGCGGCGGCGGCCGGGGAGATCTTCGCCGACAAGCTGACCCGGCGTTGGCTGCCGCTGCCCGACGACTCCGGCCCGATCGACGGGCTGGCCTGGTGCACCGACCTGGCCCGGCAGCGGCGCGACAGCGGGGAGGGTGACCACTACGCGGTGCTCCGGCGCGAGGACGACCAGGTGGTGGGCTCGCTGTGGACCCGGCGCACCGACTGGGGCGCCCGCCTCACCGAGATCTCCTATGCGATGGCGGCACCCGCGCGGGGCTTCGGCCTCGCCGCCGAGGCGGTCGACGCGGTGGCCATCGCGCTGATTCTGGAGCACGGTTTCCAGCGGGTTGAGCTGCGGGTGGCGCCCGGCAACCTGGCCTCGCGCCGGGTCGCCGAGAAGGCCGGATTCAGCTACGAGGGTCTGCTGCGTAACGCCGGGTTCGTCAGCGGCGGCCGGGTGGATCTGGAGCTGTGGTCGTTCGTCGCCGCCGACCTGCGCTGACCCGCGCGCACCAACCTGCCACGGGTCAGCCGACGATGGCGTCTGATGGTGGGGTGAACTGGCGGGTTGGGGTGCCCTTCAGGCCATCGCGCAGGGTCTCCGAAACTGCGCTGATCGGGATCTGGGACTGCCCGTCACCGACGGCGTTGAACGGATTGTCCGGGTCGGAGATGAAGCTCGCCGCGGCCAACTCCGGGGTGTAGCCCACGAACCAGGCCGACCTGGTGCTGTCGGTCGTACCGGTCTTGCCGGCCACCGGGCGTCCGACGGTGCCCCGCACGCTGTCGGCGGTGGACCAGCCGCCGCAGCTGCCGCGCGCCGGGGTGTCTCCGGTGGGGCAGCGGGCGGCGTCGGTGGCTGCCCGCGCGGCGTCCGCGCTCACGACCTGCCGGCACCGCGGCTTGGCCACTTCGCGATGGAGGCCGCCAGGGGTGGCGTACGTGGCGGGCGTGCCGTCCCGGTTCATGATCGCTTGCACCGGGATGGCCTCGCAGTAGCGGCCGTCGGCCGCGATGGCGGCGTAGGCGTTCGCCATCTCCAGTGGGGTGGCGTCGGAGACGCCCAGGGTGAACGCGCCCCACTTCTTCGCCTTGGTCGGGGACGCCTGTTCCCGGTCGACGTCGGTGCGCCACCGCAGCCCGAGCTGTTCGGCCAACCGGACCGCCCGGTCCGCGCCGACCTTCTCCTCCAGCCACACGAAGTACGTGTTGACGGATTTACCGAAGCCGGACCACATGGTCTGCTGGCCGGTCATGGCCGCGCTGGCGTTGGAGGGCGCCCAGCCGTCGTACACCGACGACTTGTAGCGGTAGGGCGCGTTGAACGAGGTGGAGAGGGTCATCCCCGAGTCCAGCGCGGCCAACATCGGGAACATCTTGAACGTCGACCCGGCCTGGTATCCGGCCAGGTCACCGCCGCCGAGCAGCGGTGCCACGGTGTTCGGGTAGTTGGCCTTCACCTTCGGCCCGGCCTCGGGGTTGGAACTCTGCGGGTTATCGGCCAGGTCCAGCGAGTACGTCCGGTTCACCGCCATGGCCTTCACCCGTCCGGTGCCGGGCTCGGAGACCACGATGCCGTTGGCGAACGGGCTGCCGGTGGCGTCCTTGGTACCGACGCTCTTCTCCGCCGCCTCCTGGATCTTCGGGTCGAGGCTGAGCACGATCCGGTAGCCGCCCCGGCGCAGGTTGTCCATCCGTTCCAGCCGGTTCGCGCCGAACGCGGGCTGGGCGCTCCACCAGTTCTTCAGGTAGTCGCAGGCGAAGCCCCAGCTGTTGTACTTCTCCGTCACCGCGGCGCAGTCGTGCGGTGGGGTGGTCAGCTTGAGTCGGATCGGTTCGGACTTGGCGGCTGCGGCCGAGTCGGGGGAGAGGTAGCCGAGTTGGCTCATCCGGTCCAGCACGTAGTTGCGCCGCCCGGTGGCCTCCTTCTGGTCGGAGTCGGCCGGGTCGTACTCGGACGGGGACTTGACCAGTCCGGCGAGGGTGGCGGCCTCGACCGGGGTGAGGTCCTTGGGGGTCTTGGAGAAGAAGATCTCGCTGGCCGCGTAGATGCCGTACGCCCGGTGCCCGAAGTACGCCGAGTTCAGGTAACGCTCCATGATCTGTTCCTTGCTCAACTCCTTCTCCAGGTCCAGCGCCATCCGCATCTCCTTGACCTTGCGCAGGCTGGTCTGCTGGGTGGCTTCCTGGACCTGCTTGGGCGTGGTCGCGCTGTCCCGCAGGGCCATCCGGACGTACTGCATGGTCAGCGTCGAGGCGCCCTGGGAGCCGCCGGAGCGGGCGTTGGAGACGAAGGCCCGGGCGACGCCCTTCGGGTCGACGCCGTGGTGCTGATAGAAGCGGGAGTCCTCGGCCGCGACGATCGCCTGCTGGATGTTCGGCGACATGTCCGACAGCTTGGTGTACTGCCGGTACTCCTCGTAGAACATGGTCAGCACGGTTTTGCCGTCGGGGGCGTAGAGGTACGAGGTCTCGGCGGGCAGGGCGGTCTTCAGCACCCGGGTCTTCTGGTCCACGGCGTGCGCGGTGGCCTTCGCGCCGAGCCCGGTGAGGGCGACCAGCGGGTACGCGGCGGCGGCGATCACGATTCCGGCGATCAGGCCGGCGCGGAGGAGAGGGACGAGACGACCAGCGGCAGCAAGGGGTCGATTGCTCACCTGGTCAAGTTATGACATTTCCGATTCGTACATGAGAAGAACTCTTAAACCGGCGAGTGGTGACGCGGCTTACGCCGAGATCGGCTGTCCCACCGGCCACCTTCCCGGCAGGATCGCGGACATGTCTGATCAGTCGAGCACGGTCGCCCCACCCAACGGGGTCGAGCCGGACCTCGCGCACCACGGCGACGCGGAGGCCACCGCCGGTCTGATCGACCTCGCCGTCAACGTCCGACGGGCGCAACCTCCCGCCTGGCTCGCCGACCCGATCGCCGCGACCCTCACCGACCTGGCCCGCTATCCGGACCCGACGACGGCCCGGGCGGCGGTCGCCGCCCGACACCGCCGTCACCCGAACGAGGTGCTGCTCACCGCCGGCGCCGCCGAGGGCTTCGTGCTGATCGCCCAGGCGCTGCGCGGCGTTCGCCGCCCCGTCGTGGTGCACCCCCAGTTCACCGAGCCGGAAGCGGCGCTGCGGGCCGCCGGACATTCGGTCGAGCGGGTGCTGCTCGACGCCGCCGACGACTTCCGGCTCGACCCGTCCCGGGTGCCCGCCGACGCCGACCTCGTGATGATCGGCAACCCGACGAACCCGACCTCGGTGCTGCACCCCGCCCAGACGGTGGCCGCGCTGGCCCGCCCCGGCCGGGTGCTGGTGGTCGACGAGGCGTTCGCCGACACCACCATCGCCCCCGGGCACCCCGGCGAACCGGAGTCGCTGGCCGACCGTCGCGACCTGCCCGGACTGCTCGTGGTGCGCAGCCTCACCAAGACGTGGGGCCTGGCCGGCCTGCGGATCGGCTACCTGCTCGGCGCTGCGGAGCTGCTGTCCCGGCTGGCCGCCGTCCAGCCGCTCTGGGCCGTCTCCACGCCCGCGCTGGCGGCCGCGTCGGCCTGCGCGAGCGCCGTCGCGGTCCAGGCCGAACGCGCGATCGCCGCCGACCTCGCCGCCGACCGCGACCACCTGGTCGCGCGCCTCACCGACCTGCCCGGTGTACGCGTCGTCGGCCGTCCCGCCAGCGCGTTCGTGCTGCTGCACCTGCCGGGTGCGACAGTCATCCGGGCCGCCCTGCGCGAGCGCGGCTGGGCGGTGCGCCGAGGCGACACCTTCCCCGGGCTCGGCCCGGACTGGCTGCGGGTGGCGGTACGCGACCGAAACACCACCGACGCGTTCATCGAGGTGCTGCGCGAGACCATGGAGGCATGATGCTGGAAACCACTGTCGCGGCGATCCGCCCGGCGGACGAGACGGCCATGGCCGCCGCCCGGGAGCTGCACGGCCGGCTGACCAAGCCGGCGGGCTCGCTGGGCGTGCTGGAGGAGCTCTCGGTACGCCTCGCCGGCCTGGCCGGGGCCTGCCCACCACCGCTGCCCGAGCCGGCCGCGGTGGCGATCTTCGCCGGCGACCACGGCGTGCACGCCCAGGGTGTGAGCCCCTGGCCGCAGGAGGTCACCGCGCAGATGATCGGCAACTTCCTGGCCGGCGGAGCGGTGGTCAACGCGTTCGCCCGACAGGCCGGCGCTTCGGTCACCGTCGTCGACGTCGGCGTTGCCACCCCGCTGCCCGCCGAACCGGTCGCCGCGCCGACCGTCCTCGACCCGGCCGTGCCCCGGCTGGTCGTCGCGTCGGTTCGCCGGGGCACCCGCGACCTCGCGGTGACCGCCGCGCTCACCCGGGACGAGGCGCTGGAGGCGGTCCACACCGGCATCCGGATCGCCGACGAGCTGATCGACGCCGGCGCCGGCATCCTGCTCACCGGGGACATGGGCATCGGCAACACCACCCCGGCGGCGACGCTGATCGCCGCGTTCACCGGCGCCGATCCGCTCGACGCCACCGGCCGGGGCACCGGGGTCGACGACCCGACGTACGCGCACAAGGTGGCCGTGGTGCGGGCCGCGCTGGCCCGGCACAACCCCGACCCGGCCGACCCGCTGGGGGTGCTGGCCGCAGTCGGTGGCCTGGAGCACGCGGCCCTGGCCGGGCTGATCCTGGGCGCCGCGGCCCGCCGCACGCCGGTGCTGCTGGACGGCGTGATCGCGGTCTCGGCCGCGCTCGCCGCCGCCGCGTTCGCCCCGGCGGCGGTCTGCGCCATGGTCGCCGGGCACCGCTCGGCCGAGCCCGGTGCCACTGTGGCGCTGCGCCACCTCGGCCTCGACCCGCTGATCGACCTGGGGCTGCGCCTCGGCGAGGGCACCGGAGCGCTGCTGGCGTTGCCGGTGGTCAGCGGCGCGGTCCGGGTGCTGCACGAGGTCGCCACCTTCGACTCCGCCGGGGTGGCCGAGAAGTGACAACGCGCACCGAACGAGCTGCCCGCCCCGGTGGTGCGGCGTGACCACCAACCCGTACCCCCTCGGTTTGCGACTGCACGGGCGGAGGGTGGTCGTGGTGGGTGGTGGCGCGGTCGCCACCCGACGCGTGCCCGCGCTGCTGGACGCCGGTGCGGACGTCCTGCTGGTGGCCCCGGAGCTGACCCCGGCGCTGCGCGCCCGGGTCGACGCGGGCCGGCTGCACTGGGTTGCGCGCCGGTTCGAGCCCGAGGACCTGGACGGCGCGTGGCTGGTCCAGGTGGCGATCGACGACCCGATAGCGGCGGCATCGGTCAGCGCCGTCGCCGCCGAGCGGCGGATCTTCTGCGTCCGGGCCGACGACCGCACGGCCGCCACCGCCTGGACCCCGGCGGTGACCCGGCACGGCCCGGTCACCGTGGCGGTGCTCGGCGGCGGCGACCCCCGCCGCGCGATGACCGTCCGCGACGCGGTCCGCGACCTGCTCGCCGTCCGCCTGGGTTCGGACGCGAGCGCTCCGACGCGGAGCCGGTCCGACGCTTCGGCTGGGTCGCGGTC
>NZ_QGSZ01000340.1 GCF_003857055.1 Micromonospora inaquosa
CTCCCACCCCTTCGTCGATCATGAAGTTATTGCCGTGAAACGCCGACCCGCGTGACAACAACTTCATGATCGCGGTCTGCCGTGGGCAGAGTGGCTGGTTCGTTCGGGTGTTGGGGGCGCAGGATCTGTGGATGCGGATCCTCATTCTGGGTGGCACCCGATTCCTCGGCCGGGCGACGGCCCGGCTCGCCGTCGAGCAGGGTCACGAGGTGACCTGTGCGGCCCGGGGAGTGTCCGGCGTGGTGCCGCCCGGGGCGCGGTTCGTCCCGGTCGACCGCGATGATCCGGAGGCGCTCATCCCGCTCGCCGACGAGGGCTTCGACGCCGTGGTCGACGTGACCCGCCAGGTCAGCCACGCGCGGCACGCGCTCTCCGCCCTTGCCGACCACGTGGACCACTGGTCGTTCGTGTCGACGATCTCGGTGTACGCGGACAACACCACCCCGGGCCAGACCGCCGCGGACGCGCCGGTGCTGCCGGGCGCACCGGCGGACGTGGACGGTCCGGTCGGCCCGGATAACCGCTGGTACGGCGAGTGCAAGGTGAGCATCGAGCAGGCCGTCCGGGAGCGGATGGGGGTGGACCGTTCGTTTATCTGCCGAGCCGGGCTGATCGTCGGCGCCGAGGATCCGAGCGACCGCTTTCCGTACTGGGTGCGGCGGCTGTCGGCCGGTGGAGAGGTGCTCGCGCCCGGGAGGCCGACCGACCGGGTGCAGTTCGTGGACGTCGCCGACCTGGCTGGTTGGTTGCTGCACGCCGCCGGCGCTGACCTCAACGGCACGTACGACGGCATCGGGCCGGCTGTGACACGGGCGGACCTGCTGGCCGGTGTGGTCGCCGGGCTGGACGTACCCGAGCCCGTCCTGACCTGGGTCGATCAGGAGTTCCTGGTGTCGCACGACGTTCGCGAGTGGTCGGGGGAGCGGGCGCTGCCGCTCTGGGTGCGACTACCGGAGTCCGGCGGCCTGATGGACCGCGACGCCCGACCGGCTCTGGACGCCGGGCTGACGGTCCGTCCGTTGGTTGACACCGTTCGGGCGACCGCATCCTGGATGGCGGCGCAGCCGGCCGACGTACGGCAGGGTGGTCTCGACCCGGCGGATGAGGCGGCGGCCCTGCGGGAGTGGCAGGCTGTCCGAGACCGGTGATCCCGGCTGCCGACACTTTTCCCTACCGGACAGTCATAGTTGACGCTCACGCTTGGTGAAAGTAAGTTTCACCCGTGGCGAAGAGTCCGAAGATTTCTGCGAGTCACGAGCCCGGTGGGCTGATCGTCCACATCAGCGGGTTGTTGCCGTCGCTGTCGCCCGCCGAGCAGCGGGTCGCCCGGCTGGTCGTCTCCGATCCGGCGGCTGCCGCCCGGCGGACAATCACCGACCTCGCCACCGCAGCCGAGACGTCGGAGGCGACAGTCATCCGGTTCTGCCGATCGGTCGGCATGGACGGTTACCCCCAACTGCGCATCCGCCTCGCCGCAGAGGCCGCCCGGCGGATCGAGCCACCGGACGCCCGAGTGGTCGGCGGTGACATTCCGCCCGGTGCCGACCTCGCCCAGATCATCGCCACCATCGCGTTCAACGACGCCCGCGCCGTCGAGGAGACTGCCGAGCAACTCGACCCCGCCGTCTGCGAGCAGGTGGTCGAGGCGATCAGCGGCGCCGGTCGGATCGACATCTACGGTGCCGGCGCCAGCGGTTTCGTCGCCTCGGACTTTCAGCAGAAGCTGCACCGCATCGGCCGGATCGCCTTCTACTTCCCGGACGTGCACACCGCGTTGACCTCGGCCGCGCTCCTGGGTCGAGGAGACGTGGCGATCGGCATCTCGCACACCGGCACCACCTCCGACGTGATCGAGGTGCTGGAGCAGGCCCGTACCCGCGGTGCCGCGACCGTGGCGCTCACCAACTTCCCGCGCTCCCCGATCACCGACGTGGCGGACTTCGTGTTGACCACGGCAGCCCGGGAGACCACCTACCGTTCCGGCGCGACGGCCAGCCGACTGGCGCAGCTCACAGTTGTCGACTGCCTCTTCGTCGGGGTGGCCGCCCGCAACCGGGCTCGGGCCCGCAAGGCCCTGGAGGCGACCGCCGAGGCGGTCCAGTCGCACCGGGTGGGTGCCAACCGGAGGCGGGCATGACGGCCGGTGCGGAGATGCCCGCACCGCCCGCCCGCCCGACGGTCCGAGTGGGTGCTCCCACCGAACGGCGTAACCCGCTCAGCGTCGACCTGGACCTGATGTCGACCCGGGACGTGCTCACCGTGATCAACGAGGCGGACCGGCGGGTGCCGGCGGCCGTCGCCGCGGTGCTCGACGAGATCGCCACCACCGTCGACCTGGCGGTCGACGCGCTCCGCGGGGGCCACCGGGTGCACTACTTCGGTGCCGGCACCTCCGGCCGACTGGGCGTGCTCGACGCGGCCGAGCTGGCCCCTACCTTCAACTCGCCCCGCCACTGGTTCTGCGCGCACCTCGCGGGAGGCCCGGACGCCATGTGGCGGGCCGTGGAGGACGCCGAGGACGATGACCGGGGCGGCGCGGTCGAAGCGGCCAGTTGTGTACGTGCCGGGGATCTCGTGGTTGGTCTGGCGGCCAGCGGACGCACGCCGTACGTCCTCGGGGCGCTCACCGCAGCCCGCGCCAAGGGCGCATCGACGGTGCTGCTCTGCGCCAATCCGGAGGCCGAGGCCGCCCGGTCGGTCGACGTGTTCATCGGGGTGGACACCGGACCCGAGGTGGTCACCGGGTCGACCCGGATGAAGGCGGGCACCGCACAGAAGTTGGTGCTCAACACGTTCTCGACCGCCGTCATGGTGCGGCTGGGGCGGGTCTACTCAAACCTCATGATCGATATGGTGGCCACCAACGCGAAACTCCGCGGCCGAATGATCTCGATTCTGGTCGAGGCCACCGGCTGCTCGGAGGAACTCTCCCGGCAGGCCCTCACCCAGGCCGACGGCGACCTGAAGACGGCGCTCGTCTCCCTCGTCTCGGGCGCCGGGATCGACGCCGCCCGGGCCGCGTTGGCCCGCTCGGCCGACCAGGTGCGCGGCGCCCTCGCCCTGCTCGCCTCCTAGCGCCGCCCGCCCCGGGAAGCGAACACGGCCTCGGATTGTTCATCTGGCCGGGGGGTAATCACACCCCCGTGGATGAACCGACCGGTCCACCGGTGCGTATGTGGCAGTGAGCAGGATCGCACCGTGGTGGTGACCCGGGTCGCTGTCCCCCCACGGCGGGCGGTGTTGCCATGGTGCGGTAACCCGTACGTGGTGCCCAATGGCGAGCCATCCGATGGGGTGCTGACAGCAAACATGGACCGTGCTCTCAGCTACTACTCAGGCATTCGTGACACTTTCGACTCACGGCGAGGAATCCCCGACACGTCTCATCTGTTGTGTAGGTGTCAGCACCGATGGGCACAGCAGAAGTTACCAGGGGCTGACAGGCGTGGGAAATGGCAAGGAACCGGGCAACCGGCGCGAGCGAGGGGACCGTGGGCAACGTGGACAAGAACATCGGCATGCGAACCGACGAGGTTGCCGAGGAGCGCGACCTGGTCGGCGTCTACCTGCACGAGATCTCCCGGACGCCACTGCTGGACGCCGCCAAGGAGGTCGATCTCTCCAAGGCGATCGAGGCCGGCCTCTACGCCGAGCACCTGCTCGGTGAGGAAGCCGTTCCCGCCGGTGTCGACCGGGCCGACCTGGAGTGGCTGGTCGTCGAGGGGGACCGGGCGAAGGACCTCTTCATCCGCGCCAACCTCCGGCTGGTCGTGTCGATCGCCCGGCGCTACGTGCGCTCCGGGATGCCCATGCTGGACCTGATCCAGGAGGGCAACACCGGCCTGGTCCGGGCGGTCGAGAAGTTCGACTACGAGCGCGGCTACAAGTTCTCCACCTACGCCACCTGGTGGATTCGGCAGGCGATCAGCCGGGCGATCGCCCAGCAGGAGCGCACCGTCCGTCTCCCCGTGCACCTGGTGGAGGACGTCAACCGGATGCGCAACGTGGCCCGGCAGTTGACCCGTGAACTGGGCAGCGACCCGGAGCCGGAGCAGATCGCCAACGCCCTCGGCGTCACCGTCGAGCGGGTGAACGAGCTGCGCCGCTGGTCGCAGGACACCGTTTCGCTGGACACCCCGGTGGGTGACGACGGCGACACGAACCTCGGCGACCTGGTCGCCGACAGCGACGCGCCGTCGCCCGAGGACATCGTGCTCAGCGGTCTGGAGCGGCAGCGCATCGAGGGGCTGCTCAACCACCTCGACGACCGGTCCGCCGGCATCATGCGGGCCCGTTACGGGCTGGAGGACGGCCGGGAGCACTCACTCACCGAGGTCGCGTCCCGGTTCTCGCTGTCCCGCGAGCGGATCCGGCAGTTGGAGATCCAGGCCCTCGGCCGGCTCCGTGAGCTCGCCCGGGCCGAAGGGCTGCAGGCAGCCTGACCTGGTAGTAATGACGGCGAACGGCCGGCGTCCGATAGGGGGACGCCGGCCGTTCGCCGTCATGACGAGCGTGGTTAGCGAACCCGGCCGTAACCCTGAATGGGCATCATGTTCATACCGCGCTTGAGCACGTTGCGACCGGCGCTGGGCGCGTCGATCACCTGGCCGCCGCCCACGTAGAGGGCGACGTGCCCCAGCCCTCTGTAGAAGACCAGGTCGCCGGGGCTCAGGTCGCTTCGCCCGATGTGGGCGACAGCACTCCACTGCATCCGGGTGTTGTGCGGCAGGGACCTTCCGGCCGCCCGCCAGGCCGCCGAGGTCAGCCCGGAACAGTCGTAGCCGTTCGGCCCGTCGGCTGCCCAGACGTACGGCTTGCCGATCGCGCCGAACGCGTAGCGCACCACAGTGCCGGCAGCACCGGCGACGGCGGGCACGTTCTTGGCCTCGGTCTTCGCCGCCCCGGGCTCGGGTCGCTCAGTGGCGGCCCCGTACGCCTGCCGGCGCAGCTCGTACAGCTTGGCCAGATCCTGCTCGATTTGCTTCTTACCCGCGACGAGCTGGCGAGCCTGCGCGGCCTGTCGGGTCAGCGTGGCGTCCAGGCTGGCCTTCTCGTCGAGCAGCCGCTGCTGATTGGCGGTGAAGCCGGAAATGCGCTCCTGCCGTTGGCGGGTCAACTGCTCGATCGTGCCAAGCCGGTCCAGCAGCGTTGCCGAGCCACCGGGACGCAGCAGGGCGTCCGCGGTGCGCAGGGTGCCGCTCTTGTACGCGGTGGACGCCAGCTCGGCGACATCGGCTCGGCTCTGCTCGACCTGCTGCTCGAGCGGGCCGATGCGGGTCTGTAATCGGGCCACGGCGGCCTCGTTTGTCTTGATCTCCTCACGCAGTTTGTTGTACGACTCGACGACCCGCTCCAACTCGGCCGAGGACCTCTCGATCCGGCTGGTCAGCTCGGCGGGGGACGGCTCGGCCTGGGCCACCGCCGTCGGGGCGATCAGCGCGGCCGACATGCCGACCAGCGCCACGGTGCGCAGCAGATTTCTCAGGGATGACAAGAGCGAAAGGCCCCTCTCCCACGGTCGCCGGGGCTGCTGACGCCCTCGACGACACCGGCCGGGGCCATCCGGGCGGACGGCACTGGGCCGGACCGGCTCGCCCAACCTAACCCGGGACGGATGTCGCTCGCAGTTGAAGCAGGGGCGAAAGTTGGGAGAGTTGCCGGTCGTGCCCCTGTGCTCGGTGGCGTCATCGTGGCTGATGACGCCCACGAACGAGCGAACATCGCCCTTTTGGCGAGCTGCTGACGGATATGCGACTTTCGTCGTTCCCGGCGTATGCCGCCGGATTCCTGGTCGCCATAACCGATAAAAGCTGAAATAGATGCTGTTTCTTGGCGATGTCACCCGCTCGGGGGGAGCTGTCGGGAGCCCGTAAATGCCCAGGTCGACTGGCAGTACCGCAACACAATGAAGGCCGGGGCCGGGAATCCCGTCGACAGGTAGCGATGACTGTCACCGGCGGTCCACTCGGCCAACCGTCCCCTGCGGGAGGAACCGTGAATCGTGAAGGCGCAAAGACGCGACCGCCGCGAACGGTGCCGGGCGCCCGGTCGACCCTGCTGTACGCGCGGCCCGGCATCATCGTGACCGTCGACAGGTTCACCGTCGGTCGGAACACCTACCGGGTCGCCGATCTGACTCATCTGCGCACCACCCGAGGCCCGCACGACCGGATCGCCGTTCGGGCCGTCGTCATCACCGCCAGCATGCTCGGCGGTGTGGGGGTGCTCCTCGGCTTCACCGGCGGACTGCAACGCCTCACCGCCGAGGCGTACCTGATCCTCGGCGCGGTGTTTCTGCTCCCGGCCGCACTCGCCCTGGTCGGTGATCGCTGGCGGCCACCGCCCCACGAACTCTGGGGGTGGTACCAGGGAGCGGAGGTGCTGCTGTTCAGCGCCGACGACGAGCGGCAGTTCGGTCAGGTCACCCGATCGCTGCTACGGGCCCGGGAGGTCAACCGTTACGGCGGTTGGGTCGATCCGCTCGCCTCAGCCGACCCGTGGCGGCCCAACCGCTGAGCCGGGGCGGGTGGGACCGGCACGGCATCGCGCGCCGGCCCAACCGGTCGCTCAGCGAGCCACGGGCTCCGGAGCCCGTTCCGTCTGCGGCGCGGCCAGCCAGGTGCTGACCCGGCGCTCGGCGTAGAACGAGACGAACGGCACGGTGCCGGCCAGCATCACCAGCAGCATCCGCTTCAGCGGCCAGTCGGCTCGCCGGCTCAGGTCGAACGCGGCCACCAGGTAGATCATGTAGAGGAAGCCGTGCGCCGGCCCCACGGTCTCCACCACGACCGGGTTGTCGAACACGTACTTCAGGGGCATGCCGATCACGACCAGCAGGATCAGCACCACGCCCACGATCCAGGCGATCACGCGGTACCGGGTAAGGGCAGCGCCCACCTTCGTCCGTCCTTCCGAGCCCGGCTCAGCCGGGATAGTCACCGGGCCGGGCGCCCGGATTGGCGTTCAACCATGACAGGTAGCGGTTGTAGGCGGCCAGGTCGGTGTCCTCGCCGCCCTCACCGGTGACTGGCACCCGGGACACCCGCACCGGGCGGCGTACCGCCGGTCGGGACCCGATGGTGACCGTCGGCGCCGGCTCGACGGCCGACTCCGCAGGCGGCGCGTCGGCCTCCGCCGCCCGGCGGAGGGCCAGCTTCACCTCACGCCACCAGACGTAGACCACGAAGCCGGCGAAGATCGGCCACTCGACCGCGTACCCCCAGCTCAGGCTGTTGCCGGCGGCGGCCCGGCTGATCTGCCACCAGCCCAACCCGAGGAAGCCCACGACCAGCACGACCATGGCCACGTGGCGTGCGATCCACGCCGGAGTCCAGAGCCGCCTCATGGCATCGAGGGTACCGGGGGCGCTGCCAGTCTCCGACACCGTGTCGTAGTTGTCGCCCCACCGGCTTGGTTTGGCATCACCACGCCTGGGCAATCGTCTAGACGCCAGCCCAAACGAGACCAAGGGGGGCGATCATGACCGGATCGGTACGTGAAGACGGCTTCGCGTCCAGCGGTGGCGCGGATATGAGCCCGGAGCAGCGGGTGCCCGAGTGGGACGGCGATCAGCTCGCCGACCCGGCCGGCGCTCCCGGTCTCGACGGCGATCTGCTCGGCATCGACCCGACGGAGCTGACCGACGAGGACCTGATCCGCGAGATGCACAGTCTGCACCGCACCCGCCTGGACACCCTGCGGCACGCGGCGGACTCCGCACTCGCCAACCACCTGCGGCGCACGGCGGAGCTGGAGACCGAATATCTGGCCCGCCACCCGGGTCGCGAGGTCGATCCCAGCCGCCTGCGGGACGCCTGATGCCGGCGCGCGCCGTGCGCGGCATGTCCGCGCCACCCGAGGTGGTCTTCAGCACGGCCACCGACCCCGACCGTGCCTCGGCCTGGCTGCCGGAGCCGCTGCGCGGCGACAGCAGCCCCGCCGCGGAAATCAGCGGCGAGGAGCTGCGCGCCCGCTGGGGGGACGGCCACGCGGACGACTGGTCCGCCGAGATCCGGGTCGAGCCGGCGGATTCCGGTGGCGCCCGGATCGAGCTCAACCTGGCCGACGGGTCGGACGGGCCGGGGCCCGACCAACTGGCCGACGAGGCGCTCACCAACCTGGCACGCGAGGTAGCCGACAACCTCCAGGCCGGCTGAGCCGGCCACGCGGGACCCCGCTCCCGCCACCACCACGACAAAGTGAGGAGATCGGGTGAGCGACACTGGCCTGCGACAGAAGGCGTCCCGACTGCGCCGGGCGTACGCGCCGCACGAACACCGGCCGCTCGGCGGCTACCTGGTGGCGATGAGCGCCTACGCCGGGGTGACCGGGGCGCTCGCCGGCCTGGTCAAGGCGACCGGTCGGCCGGTGCCGGAACGTCCCACGACGTCCGACGTGGTGTTGCTCTCCATCGCCACGCACAAGCTGAGCCGGCTGCTCTCCAAGGACGCGGTGACCAGCCCGCTGCGGGCGCCGTTCACCCGCTACGACCGCCCAATCGGCAGCGGCGAGGTGATGGAGCAGGTCCGCGACTCGGGCAGCCCGACCCGGCACGCCATCGGTGAATTGCTGAGCTGCCCGTTCTGCCTGGCCGTCTGGGTGGCCACCGGGCTGACCGGTGGCCTGGTCCTCGCACCCCGGCTCACCCGACTGGTGGCCACCGCGCTGACGGCGGTCGCCGCGTCCGACTTCCTCCAGATGGCTTACGCGACGGCGCAGCAGGCCGCCGAGGGCGGGCACGACGACGACTGACGAGCACTGCACAAAAAGGGGGGCCGGTGACTGCCGGCCCCCCTTTTTCTCGTACGTCTCAGCGCTGCATGCCGGACCAACCGTGCGGCGACTCCGGCTCCCGTTCGTCCTCGTCGGCCCCGGTGATGATGTCCCGATCCACCGCCGTGCGGTCATGCTCATTGGCGAAGTCCGGCTCGGGCGTGGTGTCCCTGCCCTTCGGCGGCTGACCCAGCGCCGGCACCTTCTCGTCGTGGTCCTCGTGGTGCGTCATGTCGTGTCCCTTCTGCGGTTTGCTCACGCGACGGGGCTGGCACCGGCGCTCAGCCGATGGAACCGCCCAGCAGGTCGCTGGCCTCGTCCACCGCGTACTCGCCCTCGGGAAGCGCGTCGATCCGGGCGAGCAGGTCCGGTGGGAGTTCGGCGGCCACCGCCTGGCGATAGATCTCCGCCTGGGTGACCCGCTCCTGCGCCCGGTAGATGTCGTCGAGCAGGTCGTCGAGGGCCCGGGTGTCCGGCTCGCCGGTCACGGATGCATCGTCGGTCACGTCGATCAGCTACCCCGGGCGGAATCGGTCAAACGTCACGCGAGCGGGGCTGACCGTCGCCTCCGGCCCGATGGCCGTTCGACCTGCCTTTGCTCTGCACCCGCCCGTGCGCCAGTTACGGACCGTGTGCGCCGATCACGGACTGTGCGTGGCGCATAGGCGGGTGCAGAGCAAAGGGGGATAGGGGCGGAGGGGAGGGGCGGCTGATGCGGTCCAGCCGAGCCGGGCGGCCCAGCCCGGCGGTCCAGCCCGGCGGCCCGGCCCGGCGGTCCAGCCTGGGCCGGCCCGGCCCTTCCGGCCCCGGCGAGGTTCGAGCAGCACAGACAGCGCCGCCCCCGGCCTTGTGGGCCAGGGGCGGCGCTGGTGTCGGTGTGCAGGTCGCCTCTCGGCGAGTGGCACTACGCGGCTCCAGCCGGACGGTATTCCGCGAAGGCTATTTAGGTGAGGCCCGGGGACACTGGACACACCGACACCCCAGTCAACGAGCCGACCCCCACTCGTGTTCCGAGCGTCGCGGTGTCGGCGGTCACACCGTCGTCGGCAGGGTGGCCCGCCGGGCCCGCACGGCCGAGGCGAGGTGGTCGAGCACCTCGGCGGTGTCGTCCCAGCCGAGGCAGGCATCGGTGACCGACCGGCCGTACTCCAGCTCCCGGGTCGGGTCGAGCTCCTGCCGGCCGGGCAGCAGGAACGACTCCAGCATCACACCGGTGATCCCCCGCTGGCCGGCGGCCAGTTGCGCGGCCACGTCCGCGGCGACCAGCGGCTGGTTGCGGTGGTCCTTGCCGCTGTTGGCGTGGCTGGCGTCGATCACCAGCCGCTCCGGCAGGTTGGCCGCGCGGAGCAGGTCGAGCGCCCCGGCGACCGACGCGGCGTCGTAGTTGGGCCGGCCGCCCCCGCCGCGCAGCACCAGGTGCCCGTCGGTGTTGCCCCGGGTGTGCATGATCGCTGGAGTGCCGGAGAAGTCGATGCCGGGGAAGACGTGCGGCACCCCGGCGGCGCGGATCGCGTCCACCGCGGTGCCGATGCTGCCGTCCGGGCGGTTCTTCATGCCGATCGGCATGGACAGCCCGGAGGCCAACTGGCGGTGCACCTGGCTCTCCACGGTGCGGGCACCGATCGCGCCCCAGGCCACCGTGTCCGCGATGTACTGCGGGGTGATCGGGTCGAGGAACTCGCAACCCACCGGCAGGCCGAGGCGGAGCACGTCGAGCAGCAGCGCCCGAGCCAGCCGCAGACCGGTGTTGACGTCCCCGCTGCCGTCCAGCCCCGGGTCGTTGATCAGGCCCTTCCAGCCGACCGTGGAGCGTGGCTTCTCGAAGTAGACCCGCATGACGATCAGCAGGTCGTCGGCGAGCCGGTCGGCCGCCGTCCGCAGCCGCTGCGCGTAGTCGAGGGCGGCGGCCGGATCATGCACCGAGCAGGGGCCGACCACCACCAGCAGGCGGTCGTCCTCGCGGTCCAGCACACGGCCGACCGCGCGGCGGCCAGTCAGCACGGCCGACGCGAGTGGGGCGTCCAGGGGCAACTCGTGGTGCAGCAGGGCGGGCGTGGTCAGCGGCACGACACGGTCGATTCGCTGATCGCTGACCCGATCGGTCTCCGGGGTCGTCACGGTGGGCATCCTTCCGCCGACAGTGCCCGGGGCCGGTGCCCGGGACGAGCCGGCTGCTCGTACGCAAAAGGGCAGGAACGATAGCTCCTGCCCAGCCGGCTCGGTCCGTGGTGACGTCAATTCATGGTGAAGTCACCGGCGTGCGAGCCGGCTGCCTAAACCATCGATAGGAACGCGTCACCGGGCCAGCGTACCCGACCGGGCGCGGTGACCCGGCCTGTCGTCCCAAGATGCGAAGCGAACATCGCGTGCCGGGGCGGCGGTCGGGGTAACAGGGGTGCCATGACAGACGAGCAGAACGATCAGGACCGGGTGGAGTCGCGTGCGCACCACCTCCTGCCCGAGGAGACGGCGGTGGGCAGCGACGACCCGGAGGCGCAGGCCGAGGCCATCCTCACCGAATCGGACATCCGCGCGGCGGACCAGAACGCCGCCCCGGACACCGTGCTGGAACGTCGTACCTCGGATCAGACAGTGGCCGCGGTCGAACCGCCGGACTGAGCGCTCGCCCCGCGTGCCCGGCGCGACCCCCGGTAGGTCTGGTCGCGCAGCCAGGCCAGCGGACCTGCCAGCCGCAGTCCGGCTGGCAGGTTGCGCGTCGGGTCGAAAGCGAGCGCCGCGTCCTCCTCCGCGCTGAGCTGGGCACCGAAGCTGACCTGTCCGACCAGCCGCCACGGGCCCACCGCCGACGCGACCGCGAGCACCAGGCGCGGGGTGTCCGCCCGGGCCGCGGCGGTCACAGTGGCCAGGCTGCGACCAAGGTCGACCGACTCAGGGTCGGCCAACGCGGCCAACCAGAGGCGGCGCCGACCCGCGCGGTAGCACATGATTGTGCTGTACGTGCCGGTGAAGCGACGTCGGGGCAGCGGCAGGTTCCGCAGCACCGGGGCCGCCCCGCTGGAGCTGACCAACAGGTCGAACGGCCGGCCACCGTCGCGGTGCAGGCGCAGCGCGAGGCCCAGAACGTCGGGCCAACTGCCCGGCGTGGGCGTTCCCTTCGAAAGCCGGACGGTGGTCCGGTACCGGCCGGGGTCGTCGAGCAGAGCGACCCCGGTGGGTGGTCCGGGCGTACCCCAGATCACCGTCTCGCCGACGAACGAGCGACCGGCCGGATGCAGCAACCGGCCGCGGCGCAGCCGGCCGAGTGCGGTGCTGGCGCGTACGACGGCGGTGGCGGCCCGGGACGGAGGCGGGGTGACGGTCATTTCTCTCCGGTACCCCGCGTGGCGGCCCCGATGCCGCCCGGGTCGGCTCGCCGACCGACCGCACGTCACCTTTCCGCCCCCGAGATCGGATAGCGTCGGGGCATGCCCGACAGCGGTTACCCCTGGCCCATTCAGACGTCCCGACTGGACAACGGCCTGCGCGTGGTGGTGAGTGAGGATCGCACCGCGCCCGCCGTGGCCGTCAACCTCTGGTACGACGTCGGCTCCCGGCACGAGCCGGCCGGGCAGACCGGATTCGCCCACCTCTTCGAACACCTGATGTTCGAAGGCTCGGTGAACGTGGCGAAAACCGAGCACATGAAGCTGATCCAGGGCTCCGGCGGCTCGCTCAACGCGACCACCAACCCGGACCGGACCAACTACTTCGAGACGGTCCCGGCCGAGCACCTGGAACTGGCGCTCTGGTTGGAGGCCGACCGGATGGGCGGCCTGGTCCCCGCCCTCACCCAGGAGACGCTGGACAACCAGCGGGACGTGGTCAAGAACGAGCGCCGGCAGCGCTACGAGAACGTGCCGTACGGCGACGCCTGGCTGCGGTTGCTGCCGCTGCTCTACCCGCCGGGGCACCCCTACCACCACGCCACGATCGGCTCGATGGCCGACCTGAACGCCGCCGACCTCGCCACCTTCCAGGCGTTCCACCAGACCTACTACGCGCCGAACAACGCGGTGCTCACGGTGGTCGGCGACGCCACCGCCACCGACGTGTTCGCGCTCGCCGACAAGTACTTCGGCGCGCTGCCCGCCCGCGACGACATTCCGCCGGCACCGGACGGCCGCAGCGTCCCCGCCACCGGGCAGACGGCCGTCGAATCGGTCAGCGCCGACGTGCCGGCACCACGGGTGTACGTCGCCCACCGCAGCTACCCGTTCGGCAGCCCGGGGTACAACGTGATCACCGTGCTCGCCACCGTCCTCGGCAGTGGCCGGGGCAGCCGGCTCTACCAGCGCCTCGCCGACGGCGAGCGGATCGCGCAGCCGGACCTCGTCGGGGCGTACGGGGTGGACCTCGCGCACGGCCCGGCACCACTGATCGCCACCGCCACCGCCCGTCCCGGAGTGAGCGCCGAGCGGCTGGCCGAAGGGCTCGCCGAGGTCGTCGACGAGCTGGCCACCGTGCCGGTCACCGTCGCCGAGCTGGATCGGGCCAAGGCCCTGCTCAGCACCGGCTGGTGGCGTCAGCTGTCCACCGTCGACGGCCGCGCCGACCTGCTCGGCCGCTACACCACGCAGTTCGGTGACCCGGCCCGGATCGCCGAACAGTTGCCGGCCCTGCTCGCGGTCACCGCCGAGCAGATCGCCGAGGCTGCCGCCGACGTCCTCGCCACCGACCGGGTGACCTTGACCTACCTGCCCGAGGAGACCTCATGACGCTGATCGCCGACCGTCCCGGCCCGGGTGCCGCCCGCCCGTACCGGTTCCCGCCGGTGGTCCGCCGCGCCGTGGCCGGTGGTCAGGTAGTCGCCGCGCACCTGCCGGGGCAGAACCTCGCCGTGGCCCTGCTGCTGCTCGACGTGGGCGCGGGCCAGGAGCCGGTCGGCAAGGAGGGCCTGTCCGGTGTGCTGGCCAAGGCGTTGGAGGAGGGGACCGCGCAGCGAGACGCCGCCGCGTACGCGCTCGCCGTCGAAGGGCTCGGCACCGCATTGTCGACCGGTCTGGACTGGGACTCGTTCCAGGCCAGCGTGGTGATCCCGGTGGACCGGCTGAGTGCCGCCGTGGAGTTGCTCGCCGAGGCGGTGCGGACGCCCAGGCTCGACCCCGCCGACGTACGCCGGGTCCGCGACGACGAGGCCACCGCGCTCCGGATGGACTGGGCCAACCCCGGCCCCCGCGCCGACGCCGCGCTGCGGGCCGACCTGTTCGGCGCGCAGAACCGGTGGGGACGGCCGATGCACGGCGACCCGGAATCGGTCGCCGGGTTGGACGTGGAGGACGTCACTGTCTTCCACTCCGAGTGGTTCCTGCGCCCCGGCACCCTGATCGTCGCCGGTGACCTGGACCGGATCGACCTGGACGCCCTGGCCGCCGCCGCGTTCGCCGGCACCGGTGGTGGCCCCGCCGAGCGCGGCGGCCCCATCGAGGTGCCGATGCACAACGGTCGGCGAATCATCCTGGTGGACCGGCCCGGGGCGGTGCAGTCCACGCTGCGGCTGGGCCACCCGTCGCCGCACCGGGCGCACCCCGACCACGTGCCGATGACGCTCGCCGGCACGGTGCTCGGCGGGGCGTTCACGTCCCGGCTCAACCACCTGCTGCGCGAGGTGCGCGGCTACACCTACGGCATCCGGGGTGACTTCGCCGCGTCGCGGCGCTTCGGTCGGTTCGCGGTCAGCTCCGGAGTGCAGACGGCGGTCACCGCTCCGGCCCTGGTCGAGGCGGTGGGCGAGATCACCCGTACCCAGACCAGTGGGGTGACCGAGGACGAGCTGGAGGTGGCCCGCTCCTGGCGGGCCGGGCAGCTCTCGGTCGAGCTGCAGAGCCCTCGGGCGATCGCCTCCGCGCTCACCACCCTGGTGGTGCATGACCTGCCGGACGACTACCACGCGCGGTTGCGCGAGTCCCTGCTCTCCGCCGACGTGGATCAGGTCTCCGCTGCGGCAGCCACCCACCTGCACCCGGAGGCCCTGACCCTGGTCATCGAGGGCGACGCCGCGGTAATCCGCGACGACCTCCAGGCCGCCGCCCTGGGCGACCTCCTCCCCTGACCCGCAC
>NZ_QGSZ01000355.1 GCF_003857055.1 Micromonospora inaquosa
TGGGAGGGGTGGGTGGGGTTTAGCGGAGGGCTAGGCGGGCGGCTCGGGCGTCGCGCTTCTCTTCGAAGCGGCTCGCGGCGCGGTCCAGTTCCTCCAACTGGGCGGCGAGCTGCTCGCGGGCGGCTTCGCCGTCGGCGTTGAGGCCGGTCACGTTGAAGACGTCCCACTGGCGCAGCACCGGCTGCAGCACCTCGTCGCGGTGCTGGCGCAGGTCGTAGATGCCGGCCAGGGCGATCGCCACCGACTTGCGGGCGAACCCGTCGATGCCGTTGCCCGGCATCTGGAAGTCGGCCACCACGTCGGCGACGGCGCGCATGGCCTGGCTCGGGGCCAGCTCGAACGCGGCCGCGAGCAGGTTGCGGTAGAAGACCATGTGCAGGTTCTCGTCGGCGGCCACCCGGGCCAGCAGCGCCTCGCAGGCCGGGTCGCCGGTGGCCTTGCCGGTGTTGCGGTGCGAGATCCGGGTGGCCAGCTCCTGGAACGAGACGTACGCCAGGGAGTGCAGCACCTCGTCGCCGTGGGCGTTGGTGTAGCCCTCCGACATGTGCGTCATCCGGGCCCGCTCCAACGCCACCGGGTCGACCGCCCGGGTGACGGTCAGGTAGTCGCGGATCGCGACGCCGTGCCGGCCCTCCTCGGCGGTCCACCGGTGCACCCAGGTGCCCCACGCGCCGTCCCGGCCGAACAGGGTGGCGATCTCGTGGTGGTACGAGGGCAGGTTGTCCTCGGTCAGCAGGTTCACGATCAGCGCGGTGCGGGCCACGTCCGGGATGGTGGAGTCGGTCGGTGACCACGCCTCGCCGCCGAGCGGCCCGTCGAAGGTCCGCCCTTCGCTCCACGGCACGTACTCGTGCGGGAACCACTCCTTGGCGAGCGAGAGGTGCCGGTCCAGGTTGCGCGCGACAACCGGCTCCAACTCGACGAGCAGTGCGGTCTGACTCAGCGTGGTGCTCACGGTCACGAGAAACTCCCTACGGTGGCGTAACTTACGCTACCGTAGGTCCCCGTGGCCGTTAGCGCCAGTGGGGGCACTCAACTGACCGCCGGCTTGAGGTCCACCAGGGGCGGCATCCACTCCTGGGCACCGGCCGTGACCTGCTCACCGGAGCGGATGTCCTTCACCTCGTCCGGCGCTCCCTCGGCACCGGGGAACCAGACGTACGGGATGCCGCGCCGCTCGGCGTAGCGGATCTGCTTGCCGAACTTCGCCGCGCTCGGCGACACCTCGGTCGGCACCCCGCGCCGCCGCAGCGCCTCCGCCACCCGGTTGCTGGCCGTACGCCGCTCCTCACTGGTCACCGCAACGAGCACGGCGGTCGGCACCTCCCGCGACACCGACAGCTCCCCCGCCCCGAAGAGCAACCCGAGCAGCCGGGTCACCCCGATCGAGATCCCCACCCCCGGGTACGAGACAGCGCCGGCGCTGGCCAGGTTGTCGTACCGGCCGCCGGAACAGATCGAGCCGAAACGCTCGTAGCCGCGCAGCTGGGTCTCGTAGACGGTGCCGGTGTAGTAATCCAGGCCACGGGCGATGCGCAGGTCCGCCACGCAGAGGCCGGGCGAGTGCTCGGCTGCGGTCTCCACCACCCGGATCAGTTCCTCGATGCCCTCGTCGAGCAGCGGGTCGCTCACCCCGAGCGCCCGGACGGCGTCGGCGAACGACGCGTCCGGGGCGGAGATCTCGGCCAGTGCCAGGCACGCCTTGGCCTGTGCCTCACTCGCACCGGCGGTCTGGGCGAGCAGCTCGGCCACCTTCGCCGGACCGATCTTGTCGAGCTTGTCCACGGCGCGCAGCGCGGCCTCCGGGTCGGTCAGCCCGACACCCCGGTAGAAACCCTCGCTGACCTTGCGGTTGTTGACCTGGATCGTCACCGGCGGAATCGGCAACGAGCGCAGCGCGTCCCCGATCACCAGCGGCATCTCCGCCTCGTGGTGCGCGGCCAGGGTGTCCCGGTCGACGATGTCGATGTCGGCCTGGACGAACTCCCGGTAG
Source organism: Micromonospora inaquosa (assembly GCF_003857055.1). GTDB lineage: Bacteria > Actinomycetota > Actinomycetes > Mycobacteriales > Micromonosporaceae > Micromonospora > Micromonospora inaquosa. Next base: position 1,994 of record NZ_QGSZ01000355.1, read on the forward strand.
CGGCCCTCCTGCGGCCGCTCACCCCGCCACACCTTCTGGATCTGGTAGCGGCGGAACGGGAAGCTCAGCTTGCCGGCGTTCTCCAGCACGTACCGGGCGAACGGCACGGTCAGGTCGAAGTGCAGCCCGAGCTGGTCGTCACCACCGGAGCCCTCCGCGTCGGCGTGCAGCCGCCGGATCACGTAGACCTCCTTCGAGGTCTCGCCCTTGCGCAGCAGCTGGTCCAGCGGCTCCACGGCGCGGGTCTCCAGCGGCGCGAAGCCGTACAGCTCGAAGGTGGCCCGGATCTTGTCGAGCACGAACTGCTCGATCATCCGCTGACCGGGGGTCCACTCCGGGAAGCCGGAGATGGGCGTGGGCTTGCTCATCGGCGTACTCCTTGCGGTTCCGCGCCCGGTGGCGCGGTGGTGTCGTGGGTCCGCGCGCGGCGCGGACAAAGATCTAGAGGCCCCGGGTGGGAGCGGCCGGCGACGTGCCAGCCACCTCGATGAGGTACGGGTTGCTGGCGCGCTCGCGGCCGATGGTGGTGCTGGGGCCGTGGCCGGGCAGCACGACGGTGTCGTCGGCCAGCGGGAGGATCTTGTCGCGCAGGCTGCTGAGCATTGCTGGCGTGCTCCCGCCCGGCAGGTCGGTGCGGCCGATCGACCCGGCGAAGAGGACGTCACCGGAGAGGCACAGCTCGTCCGCCTCCCAGCTCGACCCGGCGCCCGGCAGCCGGAACAGCACCGACCCGCCGGTATGGCCGGGGGCGTGGTCGACGGCGATCTCCAGGCCGGCGAGCGTGAGGGTGGCGCCGTCGGTCAGCTCCGCCACGTCATCCGGCTCGGTGTAGCTCAGCCGGCCACCGAAGAGCGCTGTCAGGTCGGCCGAGAGGCCCTTGGACGGGTCGGCCAGCATCTCCCAGTCATTGGGGTGCACGTAGGCGGTGATGCCGCGCGCACCGCAGACCGGCGCGACCGAGAAGGTGTGGTCGAGGTGGCCGTGGGTGAGCAGCACGGCGGCCGGATGCAGGCGGTGCTCGGCGAGCAGGGCGTCGAGCTGGTCGAGCACCCCGATGCCGGGGTCGACCACCACGCACTGCTCCCCCGGCGCGGTGGCAACCACGTAGCAGTTGGTGCCGAAGGCGTCCGCGGGAAAGCCGGCCACGAGCACGGGCGCTGTCCTTTCCGTCGAGCAGCTGTCGTCCTGCCCAGCAGCCTATCGGGCGCGCTCAGCGAGTTTGCCGCGTCCGTCCCACCCGCCCCGCGGGGCACAGTGACGACCTCCGATAAGCGCTGCTCGGGACGGGGTGGACCTCGTACACCACATTCCCAGTCACTAGCCGTACACTCTGGCGGGCGTGTGGCGCGGCACACGTGACGCCCGGACGGGCCGGGGCGACCGGCCGCCGGCGACGACCAGGTAGAGGAAAGGGGAGCACGGGTGGCTTCCAGCAGGGACCGGCAGCGCAAACTGGCACGGGCCAAGCTCGACCGGCAGTTGGCTCGCCGGGCTGCCGCTACACGACGCCGACGGCAGATCCAGGCCGGAGTCGGCGCCGCTCTGATCCTCGTGTTGGTCGTGGCCGGCTCGGCCTGGGCGCTCGGGGCGTTCGACTCGGACCCGAAGCAGAACACGGCAGCGCAGGACACCTGCCTCTGGACGCCGCAGGACGCGACGGCCAACACCAACCTCAAGGACGTCGGCACGCCGGCCACCAAGGACCTGCCCACCGACGGCACCCGGGCGATGACGGTGACCACCAACCAGGGCGCACCGATCACCGCTGAGCTGAACCTGACGAACTCCCCGTGCGCGGCGGCGAGCATCGCCCACCTGGCGAGCCGGTCGTTCTACGACAACACCAAGTGCCACGAGATCACCGCCGAGGGCGCGCTGCGCTGTGGCGACCCCAGCGGCACGGGTCTCGGTGGGCCGACCTACTCGTTCTACGACGAGGAGCTCCCGACCGCGCCGTCGGCCAGCCCGGCCCCCGACCAGCCGCCGACGTACCCGAAGGGCACGGTGGCGATGGTCTCCAACCCGCCGGGCAGCAACGGCAGCCAGTTCCTGATCTTCTTCAAGGACTTCACCACCGCCGAGCCGAAGTACCCGGTCATCGGCCGGGTGACCGGCGGGCTGGACGTGGTGGAGAAGATCGGCGCCCTCCCGACCGTGGACAATGGGACCGGGGCGAAGGTCAAGCCCAGCACCGATGTGACGATTCAGAGCCTCACGGTCGGTGAGCCGGTCACCGCTGCGGCACCGGCGCCGTCGGCCTCCGGCACCCCGGCCAGCAGCCCGAGCGCCGGCTGACCGGGCGCCACCACCCACCTAAGCGGCACTCAGCAGCAGACAGCCAGGAGGATCCAGGCGTGACGTCCACCAGAGAGCGGCAGCGCGCGGCGGCACGCGCCCGGCTCGAGAAGGAGATGGCCGAGCGCGCGGCCAAGGCCCGCAAGCGCCGGCAGACGACGGCGATCGTCAGCGCGGGTGCCGCGCTGGTGCTCGTGGTCGCCGGCACCGTCTGGCTGGCGGTGAGCCTCGGCGGCGACGACGACAAGCCGGGCACCACCACCGCGGCGCCCGGCGCGTCCGAGTGCGTGTACAACGCGCTGCCCACCGAGCAGCGGCCCCCGCAGATCAAGGATGTGGGGGTGCCGAGCAACCAGCAGTCCGGCACCGGCGTGCAGACCATGACGATGGACACCAACCTCGGCCCGATCACCGCCAAGATCGACCGGTCGCTGGTGCCGTGCACGGCGGGCAGCTTCACCTACCTCGCGGAGAAGAACTTCTTCGACAACACCAAGTGCCACCGTCTGGTGACCGAGGGCATCAAGGTGTTGCAGTGTGGTGACCCCAGCGCCACCGGCAACGGCTGGCGGGACACCGACGGCCAGGGCGGCCCGAGCTACCGGCTGCCCGAGGAGAACCTGCCCACCGACAAGCGCCCGCCGTACCCGGAGGGTGTCATCGCGATGGCCAACTCGGGCCAGCCGGGCAGCACCGGCAGCCAGTTCTTCATCGTCTACGGCGACTCGCCGCTGGACCCGGCGTACACCGTGCTGGGCACCATCACCGGCGGCCTGGACCTGGTCAAGGATGTGGCCGCGGCCGGCGACGACGGGGCGTTCGCCCAGCAGGCCGGCGGCGGCCACCCGAAGAAGGAGGTCATCATCAAGGACCTCACGATGAGCGCGCCGCAGGGCTGACACCCGCGCAGACGACACAGCGCCCGCCGGCCGAGCCGGCGGGCGCTGTCGTGTCCGGGGTACGGCGTCAGGCGCCGGAGGTGACCCGGTAGGCGTCGAAGACGCCGTCGACCTTGCGGACCGTGGCCAGCAGGTGGCCCAGGTGCTTCGGGTCGGCCATCTCGAAGCTGAACCGGCTCACCGCCACCCGGTCGCGGGTGGTGGTGACGGTGGCGGAGAGGATGTTGACCCGCTCGTCGGAGAGCACCCGGGTGACGTCGGCCAGCAGCTTGTGCCGGTCCAGAGCCTCAACCTGGATGGCGACCAGGAACGTCGAGGCGGAGGTGAGCTTCCAACTCACCTCGACGACCCGCTCGCTCTGCGCGCGCAGGTCCTCGGCGTTGGCGCAGTCGTCGCGGTGCACGCTCACCCCACCGGAGCGGGTGACGAAGCCGAACACCGAGTCCGGTGGGACCGGGGTGCAGCAGCGGGCCAGCTTGATCCAGACGTCGCTGACGCCCCGGACCACCACCCCCGGGTCACTGCTGCTCTGCCGGCTGCGTGGCGGCCGGGTGGCGACGGCGGTCTCGGCGATGTCCTCCGCCGCGCCCTCCTCGCCGCCGTACGCGGCCATCAGCTTCTGCACCACCGACTGCGCGGAGACCTGGCTGTCGCCGACCGCCGCGTAGAGCGAGGCCACGTCGGCCAGGTGCAGGTCGCGGGCGATCGACATCAGCGCGTCGGAGGTGAGCATCCGCTGCAACGGCATGCCCTGCTTGCGCATCGCCTTGACGATCGCGTCCTTGCCGGCCTCGATCGCCTCCTCGCGGCGCTCCTTGTTGAAGTACTGCCGGATCTTCGTCCGGGCGCGCGGGCTCTTGACGAAGCCGAGCCAGTCCTGAGTCGGGCCGGCCGTCTCGGACTTCGACGTGAAGATCTCGATCACGTCGCCGTTGGACAGCGTCGACTCCAGCGGCACCAACTTGCCGTTGACCCGCGCCCCGATGCACTTGTGCCCCACCTCGGTGTGCACCGCGTACGCGAAGTCCACAGGCGTCGACCCGGTCGGCAGCGGGATGACGTCACCCTTCGGGGTGAAGACGTACACCTCCTGGCTGGACAGGTCGAAGCGCAGCGCGTCCAGGAACTCGCTCGGGTCGGCCGCCTCACGCTGCCAGTCGAGCAGCTGCCGCAGCCAGGTCATCTCGTCGATGTGCGCCGGCGGGCCGACGATCTGGGTGCCCTTGTGCTCCTTGTACTTCCAGTGCGCGGCGATGCCGAACTCCGCGGTGCGGTGCATCGCGTACGTGCGGATCTGCATCTCCACCGGCTTGCCGGTGGGCCCGATGACCGTCGTGTGCAACGACTGGTACATGTTGAACTTGGGCATGGCGATGTAGTCCTTGAACCGGCCCGGCACCGGCTGCCAGTTGGCGTGGATCACACCCAGCGCCGCGTAGCAGTCCCGAACCGTGTCGACCAGGATGCGCACGCCGACCAGATCGTAGATGTCGTTGAAGTCGCGACCCCGCACGATCATCTTCTGGTAGATCGAGTAGAGGTGCTTCGGCCGACCGGTCGTCTCCGCCTTGATCTTGGCGGCCTTCAGGTCGGTCTGCACCTTCTGCGTCACCTGCCGCAGCAGCGCCTCGCGCTGCGGCTGGTGCTCCCCGATCAGCCGGTTGATCTCCTCGTAGCGCTTCGGGAAGAGCGTGCCGAAGGACAGATCCTCCAGCTCCCACTTGATCGTGTTCATACCGAGCCGGTGCGCCAGCGGCGCCAGGATCTCCAGCGTCTCCTTGGCCTTCTGCTCCTGCTTGGGGCGGGGCAGGAAGGTCAGGGTACGCATGTTGTGCAGCCGGTCGGCCAGCTTGATCACCAGCACCCGCGGGTCCTTGGCCATGGCCACGACCATCTTGCGGATCGTCTCGGCCTTGGCCGCGTCGCCCAGCTTGACCTTGTCGAGCTTGGTGACACCGTCGACCAGGAGGGCGACCTCGCCACCGAAGTCGGCCCGCATCTGGTCGAGGGTGTACTCGGTGTCCTCGATGGTGTCGTGCAGCAGCGCGGCGACCAGCGTGGTGGTGTCCATCCCCAGGTTGCCGAGGATCGTCGCCACGGCGAGGGGGTGGGTGATGTAGGGGTCACCGGACTTGCGGTACTGCCCGGAGTGCCAGCGGGCGGCCGTGTCGAAGGCGCGCTGGAGCAGCCGGGCGTCCGCCTTGGGGTGGTTGTCCCGGTGGCTCGCGATGAGCGGCTCCAGCACCTCGCTGACCTGAGAGGTCTGCCAGGGCGCGTTGAACCGGGCCAGTCGGGCCCGGACCCGCCGGCCGGTGGGCGCGTTGGACAGGCCGAAGCCGCCGCTGGGCGACACGTCGATGCCGGCGTCGCTCGGGAACGGCACCACGACACCGTCGGCGCCCGGGGACGCCTCGGCGCTCGGCGGGCCGCTGGTCGGACGCACCGGGCTCTCACCGGAAGCCCTGCCGGAGCCGTTGCCGGTGCCCGTCACCCGGGACGGCGCGTCGCCTGTCCGGTCGGTCACCGAGCCGTCAGTGTCGCCTGTCGGGTGCACCGTGCCCTCCGCCGGAGGGACGACATCGTGGGACACCGGCCTCCTCACCGCTCGCCGGAAACACGCCGGCCGAAGATCGGCCGACCTGGTCTCGCCCGCCGGACGGGGTACCGCCGGCGTCAGCAAAGGGCAATGCTACCCGCACGGACGGTCCCCTGCCGCTCCGCCGGACGGTCGGCGCCGGGTCCTTCCGACAGGGCCAGGATCAAACGGTCAGCAGGGTATCGACCGGCTCAAACGGTCAGCAGAGCGTGGACGGGACGCGGCGCCAGTCGCTCACGCCCACCCAGGAAGCCGAGCTCCAGCAGCACGGTGAAGCCGGCGACGGTCCCACCGGCCCGCTCGACCAGGTCCAACGTCGCCTCGGCGGTGCCACCGGTGGCGAGCACGTCATCGACCACCAGCACCCGGTGCCCGGCCGTGAAGGCGTCCTCGTGCACTTCGAGCGTCGCCTCGCCGTACTCCAGCGCGTAGGAGACCGAGTGCGCCGGGCGGGGCAGCTTGCCGGCCTTGCGCACCGGCACCACGCCCACCCCGGTCGCGTACGCGATGGCCGCCGCGACGACGAACCCGCGCGCCTCGATGCCGACGACCGCGTCGAAGGTGTCCCGCCCGTGGTAGGCGACGATCCCGTCGATCACCTCACGGAAGACCTTGCCGTCGGCGAAGAGTGGCATCAGGTCCTTGAACATGACGCCGGGCTTGGGAAAGTCGGGCACGTCCAGCACCCGACTGGCGACCAGTCGGGCGGCCTCCGGGCCACTGTCCCCGCGCGCTGCGGTGCTGTGGGTCTCCGTCACGGCTGTTTCGCTCTCCTTCGACGACGAACGGCGTCCGGCAACAGCATGCCGGACGCCGTTCGGGTGTCTCCTGTCGGGTCAGCGCCGCTTCGCGCCACCCGGCCGGTTACCGCCGCCACCCGGGCGACCGCCCCGGGCACCGGTGGGCCGCTTGCCCGCCGGCCGAGCGCCCACCTTGGGGGCGGCACCGGCCAGCGCGGCGGCGTCCTGGTCGACCGGCTCGTCGGTCGCGGCGGCCTGCGCGGCCGGACTCGCGGCGCCCCTACCGGTGACCTCGCCGCGGGCGGCCCCGCCCCGCCGGGTCAGGACGCGCTTGTTGTGCGCCTGGATCCGCGGGTCGTAGTTCTTCAGCAGCGCCAGCAGCGGGGTGGCCACCAGGATGGAGGTCAGGAACGCCACCGCCATACCGACGAACAGCACCAGACCGAGGTCCTTCAACGTGCCGGCGCCGAGCAGGCCGGCTCCGATGAAGAGCAGACCGCCGACCGGCAGCAGGGCGACCACTGAGGTGTTCAACGACCGCATCAGGCTCTGGTTGATAGCCAGGTTGGCCGCCTCGCCGTACGTCTGGTTGTTGTTGGCGGTGATGCCCCGGGTGTTCTCCTGGACCTTGTCGAAGACCACCACCACGTCGTAGAGCGCGAAGCCCAGGATGGTGAGGAAGCCGATGATCGTCGACGGGGTGACCTCGAAGCCGACCAGCGAGTAGATGCCGGCGGTGAGGATCAGGTTCGTGATCAGCGAGGCGACCGCGGCCACGGCCATCCGCCACTCGAAGCGCAGGATCAGGTAGACCATCACCAGCGCGATGAAGATGATCAGACCGAGCACGGCCCGCTCGGTGACCTGGCTGCCCCACGCCTCACTGACCTGGTTGCTGCTGATCTGGTCGACGTTGATGCCGAGGTCCTCGGCGATCTGGGCCTTGACCGCGGTGGCCTGCTCGGCGTTGAGCTGCGGCGTGCGCAGCTCGTAGGAGTCGCCGCCCGGGCCGCCGACCTTCTGCGTGGTGGCCACCTCGACGCCGGTGTTCTGGGCGGCGAGGGCCGAGTTCACCTCCCGCTCGGCGTCGTCCAGGGTGCCGACGCTGGCCGGCACCTGGAACGAGTTGCCGCCGGCGAACTCGATGCCCAGGCTGAAGCCACGAATCGAGAAGCTGAGGATCGCGATCAGGATCAGGACCCCGGCGACGCCGAACCAGAGCTTGCGCCGGCCGACGATGTTGAGACCGGCCTCGCCGTTGTAGAGGCGGCTCGCCAGACCGTTTTCAGCCATCTCAGGCCTCCTTGGCGCGCGGGTTGCGGGGCTGAGTCGGCTGGTTGCGGGCCGGAAGTGCCCGGCCCAGACCGCTGACCCGCGGGGACAGGAACGCCCGGGTCCGGGCGAACATCGTCATGATCGGGTGCCGGAAGAGGAAGACCACGACCAGGTCCAGCACGGTGGCCAGGCCGAGGGCGAACGCGAAGCCCTTGACCGTGCCGACCGAGACCACGTAGAGCACCACCGCGGAGAGCAGGGTGATCGCGTTGGCCGAAATGATCGTGCGACGGGCACGGATCCAGGCACGTGGCACCGCGCTACGCGGGCTGCGCCCCTCCCGGATCTCGTCCTTCAACCGTTCGAAGTAGATGACGAACGAGTCCGCCGCCACACCGAGCGAGACGATCATGCCGGCGATGCCGGCGAGGGTGAGCGTGAAGCCGATCTGCCGGCCGAGCACCACCAGCGCGCCGAAGACCAGCAGCGCGGAGAGGATCAGGCTCAGGAAGATCACCGAACCGAGCAGGCGGTAGTAGAAGAACGCGTAGATGATGACCAGCAGCATGCCGATACCGGCCGCGAGCAGACCGGCACGCAGGTGGCTGGCGCCCAGCGTGGCGGTGACGTTCTGCGCTTCCTGCTGCTCGAAGGTCACCGGCAGCGCGCCGTAGCGCAGCTGACCGGCAAGGGTGCTGGCGTCCTTCTGGTTGAAGTTGCCGGTGATCTGGGAGTTGCCGGTCAGCACGCCCTGGATCTCCGGGGAGGAGACGATCTTGTTGTCCAGCACGACGGCCACCCGGCACTTGCCGTCCTGGCCCAACGCGGTCGCGTCGCAGGCCTGGCCCTCGTTGTTGAACGCCTCACGGGTCAGCGAGGTCCACTTGCCCTGACCGTCTTTGTTGAAGTCCAGGCTGACCACCCAGGCGTTGGTCTGGTCGAGCACCGCGTCGGCGTCGGACACGTCGGTGCCCAACACCTTGGCCTGGTCGAGCAGGTACTTCGAAGCGCCGTCCTCGCAGGACACCACCTGCTGCTTCGGGTCCGAGATCGACGCCGGTGGGCGCTGGTCGAGCTGCGCGCAGCTGATCGTCGGCACGTTGAACTGCATCTGCGCCGGCAGCACCGCGACCTCCTGCGGAGACAGCGTGCCGAACGGCTTGAGCTTGTCGGCCAGCGACGGGTCGGCGCTCAGGTCGGCCGGGGCCTGCAGCCCGTTGGCGGCCTGCCACGCGGCGGCGCCGACCTTCTGCTCGACGACCTTGCGCTGCTCCTCGACGCTGGCCGGCACCGGCTCGGAGCTGGCGGTCGGCGTGGCGGCGGCGGACGCGGAGGGAGTCGGCGTGGCACTGGGGGACGCCGGGGCCATTCCGCCCTGACCACCGCTGGGTGACGAGGTCACCTTCGGCGAGGCGCTGCCCGTGGGGGTCGGGGTCGCGGCACCGGACGGGGTCGCGCTGCCGGTCGGGGCGGCGCTACCGGACGGGGTCGGCGTGACGGCGGGCGGCGCCTCGGCCACACCGCTGCCGGAGGCGGCCTTGAGCACCTTGCGGAAACGCAGCTCAGCCGCTTCGCCGACGTCGTCGAGGTTACGGTTCTCACCGGGCAGGGAGATGACGATGTTGCGGTTGCCCTCGGTGACCACCTCGGCCTCGGCCACGCCGAACGCGTTGACCCGGCTCTCGATGATCTCGCGGGCCTCCTCGAGGTTCTCCGCCGTCGGGGGCTTGCCGTCGACGCTGTTGGTCGCCTCCAGTGTCACCCGCGTGCCGCCGATGAGGTCCAGGCCGAGCTTGGGCTCGAGCCGATCCTTCCAGCTGCCGCTGGCGCCGGCGAAGAACACCAAAAGATAGAGGACCACGAAGATGAACCCGAGCACGGCGAGCTGCCGCCCGGGGCGCATCTGTCCCTGAGGTGGTGCCACGGCTGTCCTGTCTCCCTGTACGGTCGCGCCGCTGTCGCAGCGGCGGCGGTGTCGGGCCGGGGGTTCCGCCCGACGGGTCTGCCTTGAGCCGACGAGATGCCGACACGAGGACCGGGCGCGCCGGCGCGGAACGCCGACGGTCACGGGAACGTGTCAACGCCCGGCGTCGACCCAACTATCCAGTTTTCACGTCTTGTCCGCTGCCCCGTCGGGATGCGACGACCCGGAAGCCGGGTCGACCGGCCGTACGCCGGACTCGCCGCTCCCGAGGGAGGCGTCAGTCCTTGGCGGTGTCCGCGTCCTCGGTGACCGGCTCGCTCGGCAGCTCCGCGCGGGTGACCACCCGCGCGATGGCCGGGCGGGCGTAGCGGGTCTGCACGCCCGGTGCGACCTCGATCAGGACGGTGTCGTCCTCGATGCCGGTGACCGTGCCGTAGAGCCCACCGATGGTCACGACCTCGTCGCCGGGGCCGAGATTGGACTGCATCGACTCCGCCTCGCGGCGACGCTTCTGCTGGGGCCGGATCATCATGAAGTACATGACGCCGAAGAGCAGGGCGATCATCAGGATCGGCGTGAAACTGCCGGCCCCACCACCCGCTGCTGCCAAATGCACGGTTACTGACCTTCCCATTGGCCGCCTGCCCGGCACCGTGGGTGCCGGAGCGGAGGCGGATTCTCACGTCCTGTAGAGACCGCGGCGAAGTCTAAACCCTGCACCTGGGAACGCCGAATGCGGCACAGATCACGGTCACATCACGGCTGATCGACGTCCAAGGAGAACAAGTCGGGCGCGGGCGGACTATCTGCACCAAATGTACCATTTGGTGGCGTGCGCCCCAGATGCCGCCAGGCGGCCTCGGTCGCCACCCGCCCCCTGGGCGTACGCGCCAACAGCCCAGCTCGCACCAGGAACGGCTCGCAGACCTCCTCGACCGTGTCCGGCTGCTCCCCCACCGCCACAGCCAGGGTGGACAACCCGACCGGGCCACCCCGGAACGAGTCGACCAACGCGGTCAGGACCGCCCGGTCCAGCCGGTCCAGGCCGAGCGCGTCCACGTCGTACACGATCAGGGCGGCGCGGGCGGTGTCGAGATCGACCACCCCGTCCGCCCGGACCTCGGCGTAGTCGCGGACCCGACGCAGCAACCTGTTGGCGATCCGTGGCGTGCCCCGGGACCGGCCGGCGATCTCGGTCGCGCCCTCGGCGGTGATCGGCACCCCCAGGATCCGCGCCGAACGGTGCAGCAGCGTCTCCAGATCCGCCGGGGCGTAGAAGTCGAGATGCGCGACGAAACCGAACCGGTCCCGCATCGGCCCGGTCAACAGACCCGACCGGGTCGTCGCGCCGACCAGGGTGAACGGCTCGACGTCCAACGGGATCGCCGTCGCCCCCGGACCCTTGCCCACCACCACGTCGACCCGGAAGTCCTCCATCGCGCTGTACAGCAGCTCCTCGGCCGGCCGCGCGATCCGATGGATCTCGTCGATGAAGAGCACGTCACCCTCGGCGAGGCTGGTCAGGATCGCCGCCAGATCACCGGAACGCTCGATCGCCGGGCCGCTGGTCACGCGGATACCCGCGCCCAGCTCGGCGGCGACGATGTTGGCCAGGCTCGTCTTACCCAACCCTGGTGGGCCGGAGAGCAGGATGTGATCCGGCGGAGACCCCCGCCGCATGGCGCCCTGCAACAACAGGTCGAGCTGGTCGCGGACCCGGTCCTGGGCGATGAACTCGGCCAGCCGCCTCGGCCGCACCGTGGCCTCCGCGTCCCGGTCGGCGTCGCTGACGTACGCCGAGACGAGCCCCTCGGTCTCGCTCATCGGGTCCGACCCAGCAGTCGGATGGCCTGCTTGAGCAGCACCGGCACCGGCGGGGTCTCGCCCTCGATCGACTCCGCCACAGCGGCCACCGCCTGATCGGCCTGACCGGCCGTCCAGCCGAGCCCCACCAGCGCCTGCCGGACCTGGTCCGGCCAGCTGCCGCGGGTCACGCCGGCGGCCCCGTCGGCGCCGATCGGCACCGGGCCGATCCGGTCGCGCAGCTCCAGCACCAGGCGTTCGGCACCCTTCTTGCCGATCCCGGGCACCCGGGTCAGGGCGGCCGTGTCGGCGTTGGCTATCGCCTTGCGTACCGCGTCCGGGCTGTGCACCGCCAGCACCGCCTGGGCCAGCCGCGGGCCGACCCCACTGGCGGTCTGGAGCAGCTCGAACAGCGACTTGGCGTCGTCGTCGGCGAAGCCGTAGAGGGTCAGCGAATCTTCCCGCACGATCAGGCTGGTGGCGAGCCGGGCGACCTGGCCGACCCGCAGCTCCGCGAGGGTCCCCGGGGCGCAGTGCACGGCGAGCCCGACCCCGCCGACCTCGATCACGGCCTGGTCCGGACCCGTCGCGGTCACCGTGCCGCGCACGCTGGCGATCATCGCGTTCCTCCTCGTCGTGCCCGGTCGGCCGCCGCGGCCAGCTTCGAGCGGGTCCCGCCGCGCCACACGTGGCAGATGGCCAGGGCCAGCGCGTCGGCGGCGTCCGCCGGCTTCGGCGGCTCGGCCAGCCGCAACAGCCGGGTCACCATCGCGGTCATCTGCGCCTTGTCGGCCTGACCGGACCCGGTCACGGCCGCCTTCACCTCGCTCGGGGTGTACGTCTGCACCGGCAGCCCGGCCCGCGCCCCGGCCAGCACGGCGATGCCACTGGCCTGCGCGGTGCCCATCACCGTGCGGACGTTGTGCTGGCTGAACACCCGCTCGACGGCGACACTCTCCGGTTCATGCTTGGCCACCAGTTCGGTCAGCGACCGGTCCAGGTGCAGCAGGCGCAGCGCCAGGTCGTCGGCCGGGTCGGTGTAGACCACGTAGTAGGCGACCAGCGTGCAGGGCCGGCCGGGCACACCCTCGACCACGCCGACCCCACACCGGGTCAACCCCGGGTCCACACCGAGCACGCGCACGCCGCCCCCTCCCCAGCCGTCAGCAGTACGTGTGTTCGACACCCTAACCGGCGCTCTTCCCACCAGCCCCACGGGACACGCCCT
>NZ_QGSZ01000357.1 GCF_003857055.1 Micromonospora inaquosa
GTGTATAAGCGACAGCAGCCTGGCCCGGCCCGACCCCGGCCCCGGCCCCGGCGGGCCCTAGGTCTTGATCGACTCGGCTTTCAGGAAACCGCGCTGTCCGCCCGACCAGGACACCCCGACCTTCAGGAACCCGAGTTGATCAAGGCGGGTGGACCGTCGGATGTGACCAGAACGCCCACAGTCGTCCCTTGTGGGTGTTTTGCGTGGCACAGGCGATTACGTTGCTTAGAGAGTTTTCTCCCCATATATCGTGACCAGTTGCGATTCGGGCTCGTTGCCCAAGACGTGGGGGTTGCACTCAGAGACGCACGGCGTTCGGTCACCAGCTGGTGCCGACGCCACACCATCGGTGGTGACGGGGCGGTGGCAGCCGTCCGTCGCGGACAGCGGCAGGGCGAGCCGGGAATGCTCAGCCGCGAACAGGAACTCGAGTTGATCGACACGCTGCGGGGCGTCCACCCCGACGAGTTCGGGCTCGACGAGGAGTTGTGGACGCGGCAGAGCCTTACCACGCTCATCCAGCGGCGCTTCGACCTGCCGTTGGACGCCGGCGCTGTGGGGGCGTACCTGCGGGCCTGGGGGTTGGGTCCGCGGGAGCCGCGCGAGCGGGCCTGCGGGCTCTGCGTCAGCGCGGTGGAGCGCTGGGTTCGCAGCGAGTACCCGGCGATCACCCGGGCCGCCCAGGAACACCTCGCGGAGGTCTACTGGATCGGCCGGGTCCGGCTGCGCGGCACGATGCCGGCGGCCGACGTGATCTCCGCTGTCTCGTCTCGCGGTCGGGTGCGCTTCATGATCACCACGCCGACGGTGGACCCGCCGCTCCCCCGCGACTTCGTGTTGCGGCTCAGCGGCGAGGAGCAGCGCACGGTGCACCTGATCGTGGACGGCTCCTGGCCCCGCAACGAGTGGCCCCGCCGACTCCCTCGGCGGATCGTCCTGCACCCGCTGCCCAGTTGCGGGCGGGCGATAGCGGCCTGAGCGCCGGGTGGGCCGGTCCGACACGATCGGCTCACCCGATACCGATTCGGCGTACGCAGGGGAGGTTTGCTAGTCTTCTCCAGTCGCTGAGCCCCCGTAGCTCAGGGGATAGAGCACCGCCCTCCGGAGGCGGGGGCGCAGGTTCGAATCCTGCCGGGGGCACGTAGAACATGGGAACGGATTTGACCGGCAGGGGCGGACGCCGACGCGTCCGCCCCCTCTGTTTTGTGTTGGGGCTGCCGCTGCCTCGGAGCCTTGCCCGTGGCTTCGGCAGCAGCCTGGCTGATGACGTCGACCATCTCGGCGCGTACGGCGACGCGCAGTGTGATCCGCTGGAGGTGTCGGTCGTACCGGATCTCCAGTTGGAAGGCGTCGAACAGCTGCCTCTGCTTCTCGTCGGGCAGGTCGAGCACGTTCAGATCAACGTGCGGTAGTTGGTCCACCAGTTCGCGTGTTCCCGCCCCCTTCGGCTGTGCGGCCTTGGCCAACTCCTGGAGTTCAGCAGCGAGTACCTGCTTCCGTTTCGCGTTGTCGGCGAACTGCTGCTGAATGCCGGTCCGCCATTGCGCGTCGATCTCGGGGTCGCCCGAACTCGTCATCTGTTGAAGTGACAAGATCAAGTTCTTGTTGGCCGCATCAAGATCGTTGATCTGCCGGGCGTACGCGGCAGCCATCGCCTCCGTGCCGGACCGGATGGGCTCGTCTGCCGGTCCCTCCAGGTAGTCCAGCCGGTGGGCGCCGAACACCCTCTCGTTGAAGAACCGTGCGACGAAGGTGTCAACGATGTCTTCGTTCACGGTGAGAGCAGGTGGGTGGATTTCGTACCACATCTCGTTCTTGTGATGCTCGCGTTTGGTGACGCAGGCGTAGTACGTGTCGTCGGGGCGGGTCTTCCTTTGGCGGGTCTTTCCGAACATGCGTCGTGAACAGATGTCGCACTTGATGTAGGACCGGTATCGGTAGCTGCGCTTGGTCTTGGGGTGGGCGTTTGTGCTGGCCTTCGACCGCGAACCTTGCCGGTACCGCCCGACCGGACTGCCTGCGTCGAAATAGGCGCGGGTCGTTAGAGGCTCATGGGTGACGCTCGGCGACCATACCCATTCGCTGGGCGGGTTGACACGGCCTTTTACTCCTCGATCCGGCCGTGAGCGCTTGCGCCGGTTCCAGACCATGTATCCGGTGTACTTGGGGTTGTTGAGGATGTCTCGTACGGCGGTTGAGGTCCATGCACCGATAGCGGTGTTGTAGGACTCCCGCTTGACTGGTACCGGTGGCGGGTATCGGTCGAGGTCGGTGTTCAGCCGGTCGGCGATGTGCTGGTACGACAGTCGCTCCAGCGCTCGCCAAGCGAAGATCTGCGTCACTACAGGCCCGCAAGCGGGGTCTCTCACGAGCCGGTGCTTGGTGATGCCCTCTTCGCGCTTGGCCTTGACCGGGTGCGGGTGGCGCTCTCCGATGTATCCGTACGGCGGCTTGCCGATGTTCCAGCCCTGTGCGGTGTGCTGCATGAAGCCTTTCCACGAGAGTTCCAGCATTTGCAGGACGTACCACTCGGAGATGGCCTGCTTGACCCGCCGGGTCAGGACGGAGGTGGCGTTCTTCGGCCCACCGGTTCCGCTCGGGCGGACCGCGTCTCGATCGATGCCCTCGTCGGCAGCGAGCAGGGCGACGCCGGCCTGTTCGAGTTCGTGCTCGATCTTCGTGCCGTAGTAGGTCGTGCGAGCTATGCGCTCAATGGATTCGCAGACGACCGCGACGAATCGCCGGTCGGGCCGCTGGGCCTCTGCGAGCAGGTCAGCGATGCTGCCGTCGCGCGGCACCGGGATGTCGAAGGCTTGGTAGGCGTCGCTTTGACCGCGCAGGTCCAGGAGCGCCCGGCCAGATTCGATGTCGTAGAAGTGGGCCACGATCACGAAGCCGGGCGGCAGCTTGACGTTCACGCTGTCCAGCTGACGCGGGATGGCGAGAGTCGGATCTTGCCTGTCCTCGGTCGAGGTACGGGCGAGGAAGGCGACGGGCACGATCGTCGGAACGTCGTCGTTCGGCCGGTGCTGGTCGGCCATCTGCATGAGCCAGTCAAGGATGCCGACGTCCATGTTGTCGGCTTCATCTGCGACTGCTGTCATTTTCCCTCCCCAGGGTCGTCGCGGGCCTGCTGCTCGATGGCCCACAGCAGGGCGTCGCGGATGGCGCGAGCTTGTATTGCTTGAAGCTTCTCTCCCTCGCGTCCCGAAATAGCGACTATCTCGAGGCGGAACGAGATGCCACCTTCGGCAGGATTGCTGTCGTCCCGGTCGCCAATTGCATTGATTGGCGGCCGTTGCACTGTCTGCCCATCGTACATTTCATTGGATTCGTGGGCAGTGGCGTCAACCACGCTATTCCCCCTGTTTTCGCAGCGCACAACGGTGCGCTGGAACGCGAATCAGCCATGGGGAACCCCCTCTCGAATGACGAGGTGAGCGCTTCTTATGAAGCTCGATAAAGCCGCTTTGGATTCGAGCAATAAGTAAGCCCGCAGAGCACATGCTCTGCGGGCTTGTCGGGCTTCCTGTGAACTAGGTTGTTTGCGGAAGAAGTGAAGACCCCTGAGTCGAGAACGGGGGGTCTCGGCTCAGGGGCCTGTCTGGGGCGAGCGTGGCTCCGGTTAGCGAACTACCACGGCTCGTTGTTCGGTGACGGTGACGTTGACCGTCGTGGCGGTGGTGATCGCGGGTTCGGTACCGGAGAAGCCGCCGCCGCTCCACGACACGTCCCAGGTGGCGACGGCCCGGAGGGTGAACGTGCCGCCGGGACTGTCGGCGGAGGTCTTCGTGTAGGTGTGCCCGCAGGTCGGCGAGGCCGACAGGGGGTTGACCGAGGTCGTCCACGGTGTGCCCGGTCCGTTGCACACGACGGACGAGCCGTCTCCCGCGTACCAGGTGATCTTTCGCGGTTCCGCCTTGGCCTCAATGGTCAGCCCACCGGCCGAAGCGCGTGCGCTCTGGGTCTGCCACCAGCCGGGCTGCACCCACCACCACACTGGGACGTGGACGAACTGTGTCGTGGTCAAGGAGGGGTTGGCGGCGATGACCGGTCGGGGGATCGTGAGGTTGTCTACGGCTCGCTGTGTGATCACGCCGAGTGAACCGCCCCGGGTTCTGTGGAGTCTCTACAAGATCCGGGGCGGTTCAGGTCGAGGTCGTGCCGGGCGCTGACGGCGCGGACACCACCGTGGTGTCGCTGCTTCTGGGCCGTGACGATGCGACCAAGGTCGCTGGTTCAGGCTCGGCGGTGTCCCTGGTCGTGGTGGGCAGCTGACATGTTGGTCGCTGTCACCTCTCTGAAGTCCGGCGGCGCAACCACCGTCGCCGCCGCGCTCGCGGCCGTCTGGCCCGAGCCCGCCTGCCTGATCGAGGCCGACCCGGCGGGTGGTGACCTCGGCGGCCGGCACCGTCTACCGGATGCCCCGGGGCTGGCGTCGCTGGCCAACGCGTGCCGCACCGGGCAGGCCGATCTCACCGAGCACGCCACGCGGCTGCCGTTCGGCGTCGACGTGGTGCTCGCTGCCGCCGGTCGCCCGCAGGCCAGCGCCGCGATCGGGCTCCTTGCAGACACCGAACCCGCACGCTGGGCAAAGGAACGCCCGATTGTCCTCGACGTCGGCCGTCTGGAGCCCGGTTCCCCGGCGCTGCCGCTGCTGGAGCTGGCCGACATGGCCCTTGTCGTGGCCGGCGGCGACGTGCTGTCCCTTCTGCGGGTCTCCCTCGCCGACATCCCGGTCCGGCGAGCTGGCCTGGTCACGGTCGGGCCGCTGACCCATCCGCGTGAAGACCTGGCCGGGTTGCTGCCGCTACCGCTGGTGGCCGCGATGCCGTGGGACCGCCACAGCGCCGAGGTCATCGCCGGTACCCGCAGGCCCCGGAAGGCGTGGACCCGCGTAGGTCTGCCCGCCACCGCCCGCGCCCTAGCCGCAACCCTTGCCACACCGACGATCCCCGCAGGAGGTGACCCCCGATGACCATGCCGTCGAACCCCCCCGACACGGAAGCGGCGCTCGTCGCCGACCTGCGCGCCCAGGTCAGCCAGGCGCTGGCCGGACACGCCGGGGGCGGGCCGCTGGCCGCCGCCGAGCGCCGCCGCCTGGCAGAGCAGTACACCGGCGAGGCCCTCGACGCCCACGCCCAGCAGGCTTTGGGGGCCGGGCGGGCGCCGCTGTCTGCCAGCGTCGAGGCCCGCGTCGCCCGCGCCGTGATCGACCACCTGGTCGGCGCGGGCGGGCTGCAGCACCTGCTCGACAACCCCGACATCGAAAACGTGCACGCCAACGGCTGCGATGAGGTGTTCATCCGCTACGCCGGGGGCAAATCGGAGATCGGGCCGCCGATCGCCGAGTCCGACGAGGCGCTGATCGAGATGATCCGGACGCTGGCCACCGAGGCCGCGTTCGGCGACGACTTCTCCGGCCACGGCGAGGAGCGCACCTTCGACCGCACCAACCCGGTCCTGGATCTGCGGCTCCGCGACGGGTCGCGGCTGTGCGCGGTGATGTCGGTGTCGCGCCGCGTCGCTGTCCATCCGCCGCCCGACGATGATCAACGCGGACCTGGAAGACCTGGTGGCCAAGGGCACCCTCGATGAGTCGCTGTGCCGGGTGATCCAGGCCGCCATGCGCGCCAAGCTCAACATCATCTTTTCCGGCGGCACCAACACCGGCAAGACCACCCTGGCGCGGGCCGCTGCCCGCGCGATCCAGCCCAATGAGCGGCTGATCACCATTGAGGACAGCTACGAACTGGAGCTGCACGATCCGGTGGCGCACCCGAATGTCACGGCGTTGCAGGCCCGCCGCCCGAATCTGGAGGGCGTGGGGGCGGTGTCGATGTCGGCGCTGGTGCGTACCGCGCTGCGCATGGACCCCGACCGGGTCATCGTCGGCGAGGCGCGCGGCGACGAGGTGATCGACCTGCTCAAGGCCATGAGCCAGGGCAACGACGGCTCCTTCGCCACGGTGCACGCGAGCTCGTCGGCGCAGGCGTTCAGCCGCCTCATGATGTACGCCGTCCAGGCGCCCGAACGGCTCAGCTTCGAGGCATCGGCGATGCTGATCGCGGAGAGCCTGAACCTGGTCGTTCAGCTGTCCTGGTCGCCGGATAAGACCCGCGTCGTCAGCAGCGTTCGGGAAGTCGTCGGATTCGACGGCAGGGACGTGATCTCTAACGAGGTGTGGCGGCCCGGCCCCGGGCAGCGGGCGGTGCCCAACACCCCGTTGCGGGCCGACACGATCGAACGCCTCGAAGCAGCCGGGCTCGACCCGGCTGTGATCGACCGGGTCGGGTGGTAGCGGTGACCGCACTGTCCGCACTGCTCGGCGCGGGTTTCGGCCTCGGGTTGATCGCCATGCTCGCCGGGCTGCGCCGTCGCGCCGCCACCGACCGGCCACGCACTGCTGGCGTGCGGGTGACCCGCGAGCAGCTCATCCGCGTGGCCGTCGCGCTCGTCGTCGCCGCGCTCGCGGGGCTGCTCACCGGCTGGCCGGTAGGGGCGGTCCTGGCCGGGATCGGGGCGTACGCGCTGCCGATCGCCCTCGGCACGGACAGGCACGCCGCTCGCGCTCTGGCGCGGACGGAGGCGATTGCGATGTGGGCGGAGATGTTGCGCGACAACCTGTCCGCCGCCGCCGGTCTGGAGCAGGCCATCCTCGTGACCGCTCCGTACGCGCCGGCCGCCATCCGCGACGAGATCGCCGAGCTGGCCGCCGCGGTGCGGCTCGGCCAGCGCCTTCCTGTCGCGCTGGGCGAGCTGCGTACGCGCCTGGACGACCCGACCGGGCGTCTGGTGGTGCGGGCGCTGACACAGGCGTCGACCCGCCAGTCGCGGCAGCTGGCCGAGCTGCTGTCGGAGCTGGCCAGCCGTGCCCGTGCCCGTGCCACGCTGCGGCTGAAGATCGCACCGGGCCACGCGAAAATCCGCACGAACGCCAGGGTGATCACCGGTTTCACGATCGCGATGGCGGTCGGCCTGATCGTGCTCAACCCGGCCTTCCTCGCCCCATACTCCAGCGTCACCGGGCAGCTGGTCCTCATCGTCGTGGGCGTCGTCTTCGCCGCCGGGTTCCTCGGCATCGCCCGCCTGGCGAAGGTCGGCGTCACCGAGGGAGGCACCCGATGACGACCGCGATCATCCTCGGCCTGGCGACCGGCCTGGGGCTGGCGCTGCTGGCCGCGTACGCGTTCCCGTCCCGCCTCACCCTGGCGCAGGCGTTCGCCGCGCTGCACCCGCCCACGTCGATGATGACCGCGCCTACGCGCCCGGCCATCGCAGTGCAGCCGGGCGGGCGGCTGGCCGGTGTCGGCCAACCCTTCGTTCCGCTGCTGGCCCGCCTCGGCCTGCCCCGGGCCAGCGTGCGCGCCGACCTCGGCATCTGCGGCCGTGACCCGTCGCGGCACCTGGCCGAACAGGCGTCCATGGCCTTGCTCGGGTTCCTCATCCCGCCCGCGTTCGCCGCCGTGGTCACTCTCGGCGGTACGCCGATCGGCTGGCAGCTGCCAGTGTGGGCGTCGCTGATCCTGGCCGGGCTCGGAGCGTTCGTGCCCGACCTCGCTCTGGCGTCGGAGGCCGTCAAGCGCCGCGCCGAGCTGCGCAACGCGGTGTCGGGCATGTTGGACCTGGTCGTCATCTCCCTCGCAGGCGGCGCCGGGGTCGAGCAGGCGCTGCGCGACGCGACCGACGACGCCGAAGGCTGGGCTCAGGCCGCTTTGCGCCAAGCGGTGGAAGCGGCACATCTGCGGCGCCGGCCGCCGTGGCAGACCCTCGGTGAACTCGGTGAGACCGCGGGCATGACCGCGCTGGCCGAGCTGTCGGCGGCGCTGTCGATGGCAGGCAGCGAAGGCGCGCGGATCAAGGCCACCCTGTCGGCCCGGTCGGCGGCGCTGATGACCCACCAGCTCGCCGAGGCCGAGGCCGCCGCCGCGTCGGCCACCGAACGCATGGTCCTGCCCCTGGTCCTACTCCTGGGCGGATTCATGATCTTCCTCATGTACCCGGCATTCGCGTCGATTTTGGGCGCTCTCTAGAACCCCTGCGCCGGAACGGAAAGGCCGCTCCGGCACCAACTCACGGGAGGAAAAGAATGATCCACCAGCTGTATGCGTACGCCACGGTCGTCGGCATGGAGCTGCGCGACCGGGCCCGGCGGCGCACCCCGGACGGCGGCTACTCCACCGAGGCCATCGCCGTGACGGCGTTCCTGGTCGCGCTCGCCCTAGCGGCGCTGGCGATCCTCGGGCCGAAGGTGATGGCGAAGGTGCGGGGCATCAACCTGTGACCGGCCTGCGGCGGCGTCGTCGCAGGGACGGAGGGGCGGCCAGCGTCGAGCTGGTGCTGGCCACCCCGCTGCTCCTGTTGCTGATCATGGCGGGCGTCCAGTTCGCGTTGTGGGCGCACGCCCGCCATATGGCGCAGGCTGCCGCCAACGAGGGCGTGCAGTCCGCGCGGGCCTACGAAAGCAGCGCCGCCGCCGGGAAAGCCGACACCGAGGCGCTGCTACGCGACCTGTCCGGCGGCTCGCTGACCGGTACCGCCGTGACCGCCAGCCGCAGCGCCACCGCCGCCACGGTCACGATCACCGGCCGCGCGTCGTCGGTCATCCCCGGCCTGACGTTCCCGATCCGGGTCACCGTCACCGCACCCGTGGAGCGAGTGCCCGGCACATAGCCATTGCGCTACGGCGCAACGCATCCGCCCGCATGGCGCGGGCCGAAGGAGGTGCCTCTTGTTGAGCTTCAACGGTGACGGCCGCCTGCCTCGCGCAGGCGGCCTCCGCCGCCTTCGCGCGGCCGGCGACCGCGGCTCGGTCACCACCGAGATGGCGGTCCTCGTCGTGCCGTTCCTGATCGTGCTGGCCATGTTCATCATCGTGGCCGCCCGAGCCGCCTCCGTCTCGATCGACGCGCGGGCCGTGGCCGCAGCGGCGGCTCGAGCCGCCGCTGACGCGCCGACCTCCGCCGCCGCCCGCACCGCCGCCACCAGCGCCGCCAACGCCATGGCCTCGGGCAGCCAGTTCCGCTGCACCGCCACCACCGATACCGGCCAGTTCCGCCGGGGCGGCGCGGTCACGGTGAACGTGGCCTGCGTGATGCGCCTGGACGACCTCGGCCTGCCCGGTGTGGGCACCACCAAGACCGCGCACGCCTCGGCCACCGAGCCGATCGACACTTATCGAGCTGGGACATGAGAGCCAACCGCCGCTACACCTTCCGCCGTCTTCTGCGCCGCGATCGGGGCACGGTCACCGCGTTCACCGTGGTCTGGGCCGCCACCGCGCTGCTTCTGGCTGGGCTCGTCCTGGACGCCGGGCTCGCCGTGTCCACCAAGGTCAGCGCCCGGTCGACGGCCCAAGCCGCCGCCCGCGCCGGAGCCCGCGAGCTCGACGTGCCCACGCTGCGCCGCACCGGAGTCGCGCGTCTGGACCTGGTCAAGGCCCGCGCCGCCGCTACTGGCTGGATCGCTCGTGCGGGGCTTCGCGGCACGGTGACCGTCACGGCGACGACCGTCACCGTCGAGGTCACCACCGCGCAGCGCACACAGCTGCTCAACCTCGCGGGGATCGACAGCATCCCCCTCCACGCCACCGCGACCGCCGAAGCGGTCATCCCCTAGGAGGTTCGTAATGCTGTCCTGGCTGGGCCGCTGGCTGGTGCGCGCCAGCGCAGGCACTGCCCTCGTTGCCGCGCTGGGCGGAATCCCGGCCTTCCTGACCATGGCGATCGGCTGGCCGCTGCCGCACGCCGTGCCCGACCGCGAGGCGCTGACCGGATTCCTCACCGACGGGGTCACCGACCGCATGGTGCTGAACCTGCTCGCCGTCGCGATCTGGCTCGTCTGGGCGCTGTTCGCCCAAGCGGTGCTCGCTGAGCTGCGCGACATCGGCCGCGGGGTCAAAGACCTGCACCCGCGCCGCCACCGCAACCCCATGCGTACCGCCGCATCGCTGCTGATCAGCTCCATGCTGCTCGGCAGCGTCCTGACCGCGACCGCCGCCACCGCCACCCCGCAGCAAGTCCGCGCCCTCCCCGCGACCCCGATCACCGCGACCGCGCAAGCCGCTCCGGCGCTCACCCAGGCCGCCGAAGGCCCGACGATCGTGCACGTCGGCAACGAGCGCTACGTCTACGCCGTCAAACGCGGCGACTACCTCTCCAAGGTCGCCAAGGCGTGGCTCGGCGACGCGAACAGGTGGCCGGAGATCTGCGACATGAACCGGCACCGCCACTTCCCGAAGGCCGGCGGGACGCTGCGCGACTGCAACCTGATCTACCCCGGCTGGGACCTTCGGCTGCCCGTCGACGCCCGGCCCCCGCACGGAGCCACGCCGGTCAAGCCACCTGTCCCTCAAACCCCGCCGCCGGTCGTCACCACGCCGACCCCGTCGACGTCGCCGAGCAGCCCGGCCGTCACCCCCAGCCCCAGCATCACGGCGAGTCCGGGTATCACGGCCAGCCCCGGCGTGGACAGCCCGGTCGCCGTGCCCCCGGGTGTGCCTTCCACCGTGCCCGTGTCGCCTTCGCCGAGCCCGTCGGCGTCCGGGTCGCCGTCAGCGTCTTCGAGTTCCTCGGCTTCGGGGTCGCCGGCCGCCAGGGACGCCGAAAGCCCGGACTCGGCCGATGGGCACGGGGTCCAGCTGTCCCCGTCGAGCTGGCTGCCCTGGGGGCTCGCCCTGGCGATCAGCGCCGCCGTGGTCCTGGTGTGGCTGCAGCGCCGCAGGCGTTTCACCGGCCAGCCCGACGACGACCCGCCGACCATGCTGCCCGAGCCGGTCGTGCGGGTACGCCGCGCGGTCGCCCGCCGCCCGGAACTGGCCGTGCCCGAGGACACCGAAACCCAACAGCCTCCGCTCGTGCCGGACCTCGCGCCGCTACCACCGGGCGGGACCGGTATCACCGGCGACGGCGCGCCCGCCGCCGCACGGGCCGCGCTGGTCGCCGTGCTCGCCTCTGGCGGTCCCCACGACCCCGACACACGCGGCGAGGTCATCATCGACGCCGCAACCCTGGCCACCCTGCTCGGCCCGGACGTCGTGACGCTCGGCGCGTGGCCGCGCCTGCACGTGGCCGACAGCATCGATGAGGCCCTCACCGTCATCGAGGGGTGGCTGCTGCACCGCAGCCGCATCCTCGACGAACACGCCCTGACCGACCTGGACGAGCTGCGCCAGCACGTCCCGGACGAGGAGGCGCTGCCCCCGGTCATGCTCATCACCGAGACCCCGCCCGCCGGCGCCCGGATGCGGGCGAAGGTCGCCCTCGCTCTGGGCGGCGGCCTCCAGGTGACCGGGCTGCTGCTGGGCGAGTGGGCGCACGGCGCCACCATCGAAGTCGCCCCGGATGGACACACCAAGCTCGTCGCGGGGCAGTCCACCGACCCGATCCCGGCCCGGCTGCCCGTCCTCGATCCGGCCGCCGCAATCCAGATCCTGACCACTCTGCGCGAGGCGCAGACCGGCGAACCCCCGGCGATCGTGTCCCCGGCCGTGCCGCTGACCGTCGTGCCCCTGCACGCCAGCCGCACCACCGTTGCCGCCGACGACGAGCCGCAGCGCTCCGGCGAGGAGCAGCCGCATCCGCCTGCCGACGATCCGGCCGCGCCGGTCGCGACGACCGGGCCGGTGAAGGCGAAGCTGCGGGTCATCGGCCCGCCGCGTATCGACGGCATCGTCCACGACGGCCGTGCGCTGCGCGCCAAAGCCAAGGAACTGGCGGTGTTCCTGGCCGTGCATCCAGACGGCGTGGAGACCAGGACCATCGGTGACAACATCGAACTCGACGCCCGCATCAGCCAGGCCGCCCAGCGCGTGCACACCAACGCGAGCAACCTCCGGCACGTGCTCGGCCGGGCCGCGGTCCCCGACGCGCACAACGCCTACGTCGTCAAAGGCGGCGGAGGGTACAAGCTCGACCCGGCGACCGTGGATGTGGACGTGTGGACGCTGCGCGACCTGATGCGCAAAGCCGCCATCGCCTCCGGCCCGGCTCGCCGCGAGTTGCTGACCGCGGCCTGCGGCCTCTACATCGCGCCCCTCGCGGAGGGCGAGGACTACGAGTGGCTGGCCCCGCACCGTGAGACGGTGCGCCGCTGGGGTACCGAAGCCCACCTGCTGCTGGCCGACGACCTGCTCGCCGACCACCACGCGCAGGAGGCATCTGACCTGCTCGACAAGGCGATCGGGCTGGACCGCTACAACGAGGCCCTGTACGTGCGGGCGATGCACGCCCGCCACGGGCTCGGTGACGCCGACGGCATCCGGACTCTGCTGCGTGCCCTCACCAAGGCGCTCGCGGATCTGGATGCCGAGCCGCAGGACGACACCCGGACCCTGGCGGCGAAGCTGCGCACCAGCCTGGAGCAGAGATGACCGCCACGACCGCTGCCCGCCGCATCGGCGTAGGCACGGCGCTGCCCGCGCTGGCCGTCGTCCCGCTGCTGCGCCACACCATCGCCGTGCACGCCGTGCCCGACGACCAGCCGTGGCGAACCGCGTGCCCGTGCGGGAAACCGCTGTGGCCCCACGCCATCGGAACCTCCGGCCGCTGTGCCGGATGCGGCGTGCGGGTCGGCGCACCGCCCTACGCGGTAGAAGCCGCCACGCTCGCCGGGGCGGCCGGGCTGGCGGTCTCCGGGCTCGGCGGCTTCGCCCTCGCCGGGTACGCGGTATGGACCGCCGCGATGATCGTGCTCGCGTTCGTGGACGCGGCCGTGATGCGGCTGCCGCACCGGATCACCGCCGCCGCCACGGCCGGGTTCCTCGGCCTGCTCGCCCTCGGCGGCCCGGCAGGCGCATGGGTGCGGGCCGTGGCCGCCGGACTCGTCCTGGCCGCGTTCTTCGCCGTGCTGGCCGCCGTCTCGCGCGGGCAGCTCGGGTGGGGCGATGTCACCCTGGCCGTGCCACTGGCCGCCGCGCTCGGCTGGCACAGCTGGACCGCCGTCTACGCGGGCGTCCTGCTCGGCCTCGGCACGGCCGCGCTCACCGCGATCACCCTGCGCTGCCTCGGCCGCCTGGCGCCGGAAACCTCGCTGCCGCTCGGCCCGTTCCTGATCGCCGCCGCCTACACCGTCGCCGTCTGGCCGTAGCCGCACAACGCAATGAACCACGGGGAAAGGGATCGGTCGTGAGCTCTGGCGACCTCACCGCGTACTACCGCGACAACGAGACGGTCGTGACCGGCCTGGCGCTGCTGGCCCTGGTCGGCATGATGCTGCTGACCGCCAACCGCACGCGCAAGATGAGCGCCCACCGCGCCACCCTGCTCGTCGCGAACCTGCTGACGATCGTCGCGGCGGGTCTGGCCACCGCCGTCAGCGCCTCGGGTATGTGGAAGTTCTTCACCGACATCCTCGGCGATTCACCGTTGCGGTACGCGTTCTTCTGGTTCATCGAAGTCGCCCTCTTCGCATCGGCTCTGCTGGCCCGCGCACGGCTGCTGCGCGACCCGGCCAACGCCAGCACCGGCGTGGACGGCGTCGCCGTGTGGGTCTTCGCCGCTCTCACCGCGTCCCTGTCGGCCACGGACGCCGACAGCTTCCGTGAGGTCTGCCTACGGCTGGCCGCGCCGCTGGTCGCCGCGTGGATGTGGGAGCGGGCGCTCGCCGCCGAACGCAACGCCCGCACCGGCACCAGCACCCGGCGCATCCACCTGACCCTCACCCTGGAGCGCGTCCTCGTCTGGCTCCGCCTGGCCGAGGCTCAAGGCCGTGACGTGACCGAAGTCGACCGCGTACGCCGGCGTGCCCGCCTCGGACGAGCCCGCCTCCACCTGTACCTGTTGCAGAACAAGAAGAAGACCTCCGCGTGGCGGCTACGCCGCGCCCACACCAAGGTAATCCGGCGCGCGATGCAGGCCGCCGAGCACATCGGCCTGGCCGACATCCCCGAGGCGACCAGCGAGCGCGAAGCCATTCAGATGTACATGGCCACCATCTACGGCATGATCGACGCCACCACCCCCGAGGCGGTCGCGCACCTCAACGCCTGGGCCAGCCCCCAGACCGCACCAGCCCACGAGGCGACCAGACTCATCGACCACAACCCCGAGGCCGCACCGGCGCCTACCGAGCTGGCGCAGCGCGTCAGCGGCCACGCGATACCCGCTACCGACGCCACCGGCATCGATTCCGGAGGCGAAGATACCCCGGAGGTCGTCGTGACAGCCATAGCCGCTGACGACCTCGGCCCAGGCGCATCCGGAAGCACACCCGCTGGAGAACCCGCTGGCCGCCGCCCTGACGACGAGGTGATCGACGACCGCGACGACGACGCCGAGGACGAAGACGATGACGAGACCTGTCGGGGTACTCGTTGGAGTGCAGAGCTAGGTACAGCTGATCTTGCAGAGGTGCGCACCGTGTGTCCGTCGCCAGTGGGTGACTGAGGG
>NZ_QGSZ01000358.1 GCF_003857055.1 Micromonospora inaquosa
CACCCTGCACCGCACCCACGCCGCCGAGCTGCGCGCCGACGCGGCCGCGCTGGGCGCCGTGGACCTGGCAGTCGCGCTGGGCGCGGTCACCGGCGCGCGTCGCTGGTGCGACCGGCCTGCCTGCGCCGGCCCAACCACCCGCGGCTGACGGGACGCGACAGCGACCGGGCGAGCCGGTCCGCGGCCGCGTCGGCGCGCAGCTCGGCGGCGTGGGTGCGGTGCAGGGTGAGCAGGAAATCTGCGTCGTTGCCGAACATCTTGGGCTCCTTCGTGGCGTCGTCGTCTTCTGCTGACGACTCTTCGCGCGAAGGCCCCACCCGGGCATGGGCACGGCGCCTCATCTTCCCGGCCCACAGCCTCCTTACCCGGCTGCTCCAAAGGTGTACGGGGACGTAAGGTACTCAGCTCCCCCGGCACCCGGACGCGGATCAAACGGGCCGGCGGCGACCACTAGACTCTGCGGCATGGCAAAGCCCCAGGAGAAGGTCTCGTTCGGCCAGCGGCTGAAGCAGATCGGGATGGTGTTCCAGTTCACCGCCAAGCAGGACCGGTGGTTCGCGCCGTTGGTCGCGGCGGCGGTGCTGCTCCCGCTCGCGCTCACCGTGGTCGCGGTCATCCTCTGGGGCTGGATCTGGCTGCCGATCGGCATCCTGTTCATCCTGCTCGCGGTGCTGATCGTGCTCAACCTGCGGTCCAACAAGGCGATGATGAACGCCGCCGAGGGGCAACCCGGCGCGGCGGCGCAGATCATGGAGAACATGCGCGGTGACTGGCGGGTGACCCCGGCGGTCAGCTCGACCACTCAGATGGACATGGTTCACCTGGTGATCGGCCGTCCGGGCGTGATTCTGCTGGCCGAGGGCAACCCGCAGCGGGTGCGCGGCCTGCTCGGCCAGGAGAAGCGGCGACTCTCGAAGGTGATCGGCTCCGCTCCCCTGCACGACTACGTGATCGGGCAGGACGAGGGCGAGCTGCCGATCCGTAAGCTCCGGACGACGCTGCTGCGCCTGCCCCGCGCGCTCTCCGGCAAGGACGTCAACTCGCTGGACAAGCGACTCAAGGCGCTCACCGCCCGGCCGCAGATGCCCAAGGGCGCGATCCCGAAGAACATGCGGCCGCCGGGCGCCTTCCGCCAGTCGCGGGGCCGCTGACACTCAGACGTGCGCGTGAAGGAGCCGCGCCCGGTGGGTCCGGCTCCTTCGCGTTGGTGGTGCGGTCAGCCGCGGGGGGCGTCGACGATGACCGAGTCGGCGAGGCGGTCGTGCAGGCCGCGCCGGTGCTCGTCCATGATCAGCGCGGGGACGACCAGGGCCAGCAGCAGGCCACGGATCAGCCCCCGGGGCACGCCGATCCGGCCGCCGTCGTGCCAGTTCACGCAGCGGATCTTGGTGATGTACATGCCCGGAGTCTGAGCGAACAGGCCGAGGAAGATGCCGTACACCAGGACCAGCACCAGCACCGGCGCCCAGCCGTCGCGGACCGGGTCGGCGAAGAAGTTGGACACCAGCAGGCAGAGCACCCAGTCGATGATCAGCGCGCCGAACCGCCGACCAATGCTCGGCGCGGTGAAGGTGGGGTCGGTGGCCGGCGCTGCCGGAGGGTGCGGATTGGTCACAGCGGTCAAGGGTATCCGCGCCGGTATGAGGGTCTGCCGGGTGCCGCCACCACTGTGTGCCGATTCAGGCCAAAGGCATCAGATGTCACTACACTGGCACAGTCGGTACGGCGTTCCTGGCGGGCCGGAGGCGTGGACAGGGGCGTTCCTGACCCTCCGCGAGGGACGTAACACGGCAGAAACAACGGAGACACGGCCGGGCAACCCCCCGGCCCTAGCGTCGCCAGAAGCCTAGCCACCCCGTGGACGTGCCAGGAGGATGTGTGTTCGCCAATCCCGAGGAACTGCTGCGATACCTCAAGAACGAGGACGTGAAGTTCGTCGACGTTCGCTTTTGTGACCTGCCCGGCGTGATGCAGCACTTCAACCTGCCGGTCGAGTCCGTCAACGACGACCTCTTCACTGACGGCCTCGCGTTCGACGGTTCGTCGATCCGCGGTTTCCAGGCGATCCACGAGTCGGACATGCTCCTGCTCCCGGATGTCGCCACCGCGTTCATCGACCCGTTCCGCGCGCAGAAGACGCTCGCGCTCAACTTCTTCATCCACGACCCGTTCACCCGCGAGGCCTACACCCGCGACCCGCGCAACGTCGCGAAGAAGGCCGAGGCGTACCTGGCGGCGAGCGGCATCGCCGACACCGCCTACTTCGGCGCCGAGGCGGAGTTTTACATCTTCGACTCGATCCGCCACGAGACCTCGGCGCACCAGTCGTTCTACTATATCGACTCGGTCGAGGGCGCGTGGAACACCGGCCGCGAGGAGCCGGGCGGCAACCGCGGCTACAAGACCGCGTACAAGGGCGGCTACTTCCCGGTGCCGCCGGTCGACCACTTCGCCGACCTGCGTGACTCGATCGTGCGCCGGCTGGTCGACAGCGGTTTCACCGTGGAGCGTTCGCACCACGAGGTGGGCACCGCCGGCCAGTCCGAGATCAACTACAAGTTCTCGACGCTGCTGCACGCCGCCGACCAGCTCCAGCTCTTCAAGTACATCGTGAAGAACGAGGCCTGGGCCAACGGCAAGACCGCGACGTTCATGCCCAAGCCGCTCTTCGGTGACAACGGCTCCGGCATGCACACCCACCAGAGCCTCTGGCTCAACGGTGAGCCGCTGTTCTACGACGAGACCGGCTACGCCGGCCTGTCCGACATGGCCCGCTGGTACATCGGCGGTCTGCTGCACCACGCGCCGTCGCTGCTGGCCTTCACCAACCCGACGGTCAACTCGTACCGTCGCCTGGTGCCGGGCTTCGAGGCGCCGGTCAACCTGGTCTACTCGCAGCGCAACCGGTCCGCCTGCACCCGCATCCCGGTGACCGGCAGCAACCCGAAGGCCAAGCGCGTCGAGTTCCGCGTCCCGGACCCGTCGGCCAACGTCTACCTGGCCTTCTCGGCCATGATGATGGCCGGTCTGGACGGCATCAAGAGCAAGATCGAGCCGCCGACGCCGATCGACAAGGACCTCTACGACCTCCCGCCGGAGGAGTGGGGCGACGTCAAGCAGGTGCCGGGCTCGCTGCCGGCCGTGCTCGACTCGCTGGAGGCCGACCACGACTACCTGCTCGACGGCGGCGTCTTCACCCCCGACCTGATCTCCACCTGGGTCGACTGGAAGCGCGCCAACGAGGTCGACCCGGTGCGCCTGCGCCCGACCCCGCACGAGTTCGCCATGTACTACGACTGCTGAGCAGTCCAATGCACGACGACTGCTGAGCAGTCACCCGCTCAAACGGCCCGGGCCGGCTCCGCTATCGCGGGGCCGGCCCGGCCGCTTTGTGCCGTCCCCCCATATACCTTCGCGTCCGATATATTGCTCGCGTGGAGACACCGCTGCGTGAACCGACCTTCCTGATCCTCACCGCGCTGGCCGCCCGGCCGATGCACGGCTACGGGCTGATCGGTGAGGTCGCCGCTCTCTCCGACAACCGGGTGTCGCTACGCCCCGGGACGCTCTACGGAGCGCTCGACCGACTCGTCGACGCCGGCCTCGTCGAGGTGGACCGGGAAGAGGTGGTGGACGGCCGACTGCGCCGCTACTACCGCCTCTCCCCCGGCGGTGAAACCACGTTGAGCACCGAGACCGAGCGCCTTCGCCGCAACGTCGAAGCCGCCACCACCCGGCTGTCCAAGCGGACTCGCGCCGCCCTCCCGACCACCCCACGCACGGTCGGAGGGCTGGCATGAACGACCTGGAACGCCGCTACCTCCGGCTGCTGCGCGCGTACCCCGCTGACTACCGGCGCGCCCGCGGCGCCGAAATCGTCGGTACCTACCTCGACCTGGCCGCCCCTGACCAACGCTGGCCGGCGCCGGTGGACGCCGCGGACCTGGTGCGCGGCGGCCTCCGCCAGCGGCTGCGGGCCGCGGGCGTCACCGACCTGATCCCCGGGGTACGCCTCGCGGCGCTGCTCGCCCTGGTCACCGCGAGCGCCCTCGCCGGTGTCTGGGGTACGGCGGAGCTGCATCCGCCGCCCGTGGAGTGGGGCGTCCCCCACGTCGGCCCGTTCGTGTCGCTCGGTGTCGTCACGTGGGCGGCGTGGCTGTTGGCGGCGGTGGTGATCGCCGTCGCGCCGAGCCGGGTCGCCCGGTGGGCCATCGCCCTCGCGCTCCTGCTCACGCTGGCGCTGCCACCGGTTGCCGCAGCGCTCGACGCACCCCGACCGCCGCTGTACGTGCTCCTGCCGCAGCTGGTCCTGGGCCTGCTGGGGCTGGCCCTGCCCGACCGACCTCCGGCGGCGCTCCGCCTCGCACCGCTGCTGTCCGCGCTGTTGGCGCTGGCGGCGGCGGAATTCCTGGTGGGGCTGTCGGATATTGACGGCTACTACGGTCCCGCGTTGGCGGTCCTGCCCGCGACCGGCGGGCTGTTGCTGGCCGTCGGGGCCCTGCTGGCAACAGGTCTGGCGATGGGCGGCGATGGGCGCGGCGGCTGGGCGCTCGTCACGCTGCTCACCCCCGCCGGCTTCCTGGCGGTGCCCCGCCTGGCTACCGACATCGGGCGGATGCACGGCGCCGTCACCTACACGGAACTGGCCGTGACCGCTGTCGCCGTCGCGCTCACCGGTCCCGCCGTCCTGCTCCTGACCGTCCTTCTCCGCTCCCGCCGGACCGTCACCCCCCAGCCCTCAGGTCAACCCTGCCCCACCTGCGGCACCCGCCTGACCGCACCCCAGCCGAGGTGACGATCATGAGGTTGGCCGGGCGTTTCGTCCGGATCGTTGCCCGCCGACCTCATCATCAACAGCTTGAAGCCGGCGGCGTGCGAGGTGGGCGAGCACGGTCAGGAGCAGAGCCGTCATGGCCAGGGCGCCGGGGGCCTTGGTGAACCGGGCCAGGTTGGTGCCGTCGGGCAGGACGAGAAAGGCTGCCGCCGCCACGGGCAGCGTGAACCACGTCGTACCGGCGGCGGTGAACGCGAGCAGCGCCAGCGGCCAGGTCGCGTACCAGGGGTGGAAGACCGGGGACAGGACGACCGTGGCGACCAGCGCCAACGCCGCGCCGTGCAGCGCCACCCGGGACCGCGCCACCGGGTGCGAGGTGTGCTCCGGCTCGCGCAGGGTCTGCCAGGCTCGCCACCAGAGCACCACCAGCACCCCGACGAGCAGCAGCAGCGCGACCGCCCGGACCACCGGCACCGCCTGCGGGTCCCGGCCGACCAGCGCGCCGGCGTAGTCCACCACGAAGCCGACGGCGGTGGGTGGTGACGTCCACTGCTCCGAGTCGCCACTGTGGGCCAACCCGCCCACCCAGCCGAAACCGAGGCCGGACACCGCCGAGGTGGTCAGCAGCGCGGTGAGCAACCCTCCGGCCAGCCAACCACCGTGGCGCAGCAACGCCCGGACGGTGTGGCGACCGTGCACGGCGGCCAACGCGGCGAACGGCACCACCACCACGGCACTGGCCTTCACCGTGACCGCCAGCCCGAGCAGCGCCCCGGCCAGCAGCAACGCCGCCGGCCGGCCCGGTCGACGGACCACGATCAGCAGCCCGCACAGCAGCAGGCCCAGCATCACCGCGTCGTTGTGCGCGCCGGCCACCAGGTGCACGCCGACCAGCGGCGCGGCCAACGTCAACCAGGCCGCCCGCCGGGCCGGCACCCCGGCCGCCCGGGCCAGACCGGGCAGGCAGAGCGCGGCCAGCAGCAGCCCGGCCACGGCGATCACGCGCAGCGCCACGATCGTCCCGGTGAGCCCGCCACCGAGGCCGACCGCGAGCGCCGCGAGCACGACGAAGACCGGCCCGTACGGTGCCGGGGTGTCCCGCCAGATCGGGGCCACCGTGTCCAGCCAGGGGCAGCCCGCCGCCGCCACCCCCACGGTGTACGGGTCGACGCCGTGCGCGTACGTCCAGCCCTGGCAGGCGTACGAGTAGACGTCCCGGCTGCCCAGCGGCGGCGCGACCAGCAGCGGCAGTGCCCACAGCCCGGCGGTGACGTACGCCCAACGGGTCGACGGTGCACCCTCGCGCAGCGACCACCACGCTCCGACCAGCAGCACGGTGCCGACCAGCCAGCAGGTCAACGTCGCCGGGCCGTCCGGGGCTCGCCAGATCGACGCGGGCGTCACGCTCAGCGGGGCGTCGGGCAGCGCCCCGCCGAGGTATCCGGCCACGGCGAGCAGGACCGCCCCGGCCAGACCGGCGTACCGGGAGAAGCGCGCCCCGGGAGCGGTCACCGGCGCACCTTCCCTCAGTCGGCGACGACCGGTCGACGGGCCGCCCGAGCCGACCGTACCAACCGGATGACCACCACGATCACCAACAGCGTCATCAGCGGCGCCCCGACCGTCTTGGTGTAGCGGGGCAGCCCGGTGCCGTCGGGCAGCACCAGGAACGACGCGACCAGGGCGACCACGGCGAACCATCGGGTCCGCTGGGCGGTGGCCGCGAGAACGGTCAGCGGCCAGGTCCAGTACCAGGGGTGGAACAGCGGGGCGAGGGCGACAGTGGCGGCCAGCGCCAGGGCGGCGTGCCAGAGCGGGTCCCGGGTGCGGGCCCGCCACCACAGCCAGACCAGCAGCAACGCCAGCACCGCCAGGCCGATCCCCCGGGTCACCGGCAGCGCGTCGATGTGCCCACCGAAGGGCACCGCCAGGTAGCCGATGGTCTGCCCGACGGCGGTGGACGGTGAGGTCCAGGCGATCACGTCGCCTCCTCGTTCCAGCCCGCCGACCCAGCCGAAGTCCAGCCCGGCCGCGTAGGTGACCCCGACCACGACGGCGACCGCGCCGGCGACCACCCACCCGCCGTGCCGGACCAACGCCCGGATCGAATACCCGCCGACGATGGCGGCCAGCGCCGCGAACGGCACCACGACCAGCGCCGTCACCTTGATCGCGGCGGCCAGCCCGAGCAGCACGCCACCGGCGAGCAGCGGACCGGGGCTGCCGGGCCGGGAGGCGATCACCGCGAGCCCGGAGACCAGCAGTCCGACCATCAAAGCGTCGTTGTGCGCGCCGGACACGAGGTGCACGGCGACCAGTGGGCAGCCCAACGCCAGCCAGACCGCCCGGCCGGCGGGTACGCCCGCTCGTCGGGCCAGCACCGGCAGGCTGACCGCGGTCAGCGCCACCCCGGCCACCGCGATCAGCCGGAACGCCACGATCGCGCCGGTGAGCGAGCCGGTGGCCTTGACGATCGCACCGGAGAGCACCACGAACAGCGGCCCGTACGGTGCCGGGGTGTCCCGCCAGATGTACGAGATGGTGTCCAGCCAGGGGCAGGGCAGCACGGAGACGCCCTGCTCGTACGGGTTGATCCCGGCGGTGTAGCTGGCGCCCTGGCACGCGTACGCGTAGACGTCGCGGCTTGCCAGCGGTGGCGCGATCAGCACCGGCAGCAGCCAGAGGCCGACGGTGATCAGCG
This sequence comes from Micromonospora inaquosa, assembly GCF_003857055.1. GTDB lineage: Bacteria > Actinomycetota > Actinomycetes > Mycobacteriales > Micromonosporaceae > Micromonospora > Micromonospora inaquosa. The sequence goes on from NZ_QGSZ01000358.1 coordinate 7,476, forward strand.
CCCAGCGGGTCGACGGGATCTTGTCGCGCAGTGACCACCAGGCGTAGGCCATCAGTGCGGTGCCGACCAGCCAGGCGGCGATGACCAGCGGACCATTCGGGCCCTGCCAGATGCTGACCGGGGTGGGGCGCAGGGGTGAGCCGGGCAGGGCGCCGCCGAGGAACGCGGCGACGGCGAGCAGCGCCGAGCCCGCCAGTCCGGTCCAACGCGCGAGGTGGTGAGGCACGCCGGACATGCTGCCAGTACGGTGGTCGCGGTACGGAGGTGGGCATGCGGCGCAGTCGGGTGGTGGCGATGGCCACCGGTTCCGCCGTCGTGCTCGGTGCGCTCTGGCTGGCCCTGCCGTTGATGGGTTCGGACCTCTCCGCGCAGGTCGCCCGCGCGGACTTCTTCGCCGCCCACGGCCCAACCCCCGTCGATCTGCGCTGGTACGGCGGGGTGCAGCAGTTCGGCTACAGCCTGCTGTCGCAGCCGGTGATGGCGCTGCTCGGTGTGCGGGTGACCGGCGCTCTGGCGCTGGTGGCGTCGGCCGCCGCGTTGGCCGCGCTACTGGTTCGCGGCAGGGTGCCCCGCCCACTGTTGGGCAGCCTCGTCGGGGTGGTCACGTTGGCCGGCAACCTGGCCTCCGGCCGGGTCACGTACGCCCTGGGTGTGGCGTTCGGGCTGGCCGGACTGTTGGCGCTCACGCTGAGCCGCCCCGGCGCGTACACCGGGCAAGGGCGCGCGGGCGGACGGGCGCTGCTGCGGCTCGGGCTCGGCGCGGCCGGCGCGCTGCTTGCCTCCGCGACCAGCCCGGTGGCTGGCCTGTTCGTCGGTCTGGCCGGTGTCGCGCTGCTGCTCAGTCGCCGGTACGCCGACGGCCTGGCAGTCGGGATAGCGGCGGCCGTGCCGCTGGCCGCGACGGCCCTGTTGTTCGGCGACGGCGGCTGGATGAACATCAGCCGGACCGACACGCTGCGCGCGGTGGTGACCAGCCTGGTGGTGGCCGCGCTGGTGTCGTACCGACCGGTGCGGTTCGCGGCGCTCCTCTCCGCCGCGGGGGTGCTCGCCGCGGCGCTGGTGCACACGCCGGTGGGATTGAACGCGACCCGACTGGTCACGATGTTCGCGCTGCCGGTGCTGGCCGCCGCCGCCGGCCCGCCGGCCTGGCTCACCACCCGGATGGCCCACCGGTCCGCCGCTCTCGCCGCGCCGTCCGGCGGCACCCGTCGCGCCCGGCTGCTGGGCGGTGTCGGCTTGGTCGCGCTGCTGGTGGCGGTGTGCGTCTGGCAACCGCCGGTGGTCCCCGCCGACCTGCGCGGCATCGGCGACCCGACCAGCGCGTCGGGCTACTACACGCCACTGCGCGCGTTCCTGGGCGAGCGGCGGCTCACCGGCCGGGTCGAGGTGCCACCGACGCGCAACTACTGGGAGGCAGCCCGGCTCGGTGAGGTGCCGCTGGCCCGGGGTTGGCTGCGGCAGGCCGACATCGAGCGCAACCCGCTGTTCTTCACCACAGTGCCCGGCGCGTCCGGCACCGGTGTGCCGTTGACGCCGGCGAACTACCGAGCCTGGCTGAACGAGAACGCCGTGCAGTACGTGGCGCTTCCGGACGCCCCGCTGTCCTGGGTGGGGCGGGCCGAGGCGGCGCTGGTCGAAGGCGGCCTGCCGTACCTGACGCCGGTCTGGTCCGACCAGCACTGGCGGGTCTGGGCAGTGGTCGACGCGACACCGTTGGTTGCCGCCCCCGCCGAGCTGGTTCGCGTCGACGGCGCGGCGGTGACCTTCCGGGCCCCGACCGCCGGCCCGGTGGCGGTCCGGGTGCGGCACAGCCGCTGGCTGACCGCGTCCGGTGGAGCCACAGTCATCGCCGACGGCGACTGGAGCACCGTCGTCGTCCCCCGCCCCGGCGAATACACCCTCGGCAGCTGACGCCGCTACGCCTCCAGCACGCGTTGCGCGGCGGCGCGGGAGCGCCGGCCGGTGCGCAGGTACTCGTCGAGGAACTCCCCCGGGTCGTCGCGGCCGAGCAGCCGGGCCACCCCGGCCAACTCCACCCCGTGCCGGGGCAGTTGGTCGCCGGCCCGGCCCCGGACCAGCATCAACGCGTTGCGGACCTGTGCGGCCAGGGACCAACCGGCGGCCATCTCCGCGGCGTCCTCCCCGTCGATCAGGCCGGCCCGCTCGGCCGCCGCGAGGACGTCGAGGGTACGCGTGCCGCGCAGCGCCGGGACCGCGCCGGCGTGCCGGAGCTGAACGAGTTGCACCGCCCACTCCACGTCGGCGAGCCCACCGCGACCCAGCTTGGTGTGGGTGGCCGGGTCGGCGCCCCGGGGCAGCCGCTCGGTCTCCACCCGGGCCTTGATCCGCCGGATCTCGACGACCTGCTCGCGGGTCAGCCCGCCGTCCGGGTAGCGCACCGGCTCGATCATCGCCTCGAACTCGGCGCCCAGGTCGGCGTCACCGCAGACGAACCGGGCGCGCAGCAGTGCCTGCGCCTCCCACACCCGCGACCAGCGGGCGTAGTACTGCGCGTACGCGGCGAGGCTGCGCACCAGCGGACCCTGGCGGCCCTCCGGTCGCAGGTCGGCGTCGACGCCCAGCGGCGGGTCGGGGGCGGGCACGCCGAGTAGCCGGCGCAGTTCCTCGGCGACGGCGTGCGCGGCGGCGCTGGCCGCGCTCTCGCTGGCCCCTGCCGGCGGGTCGTAGACGAAGAGCACGTCGGCGTCGGACAGGTAGTTCGACTCGTACCCGCCGAGCCGGCCCACGCCGATCACCGCGAACCGCAGCCCTTCCGGCGCGGGCTGGCTGGCCTGGGCGGCGCGCAGCGCGGCGGCCAGGGTGGCGTCCGTGACGTCGGCGAGCGCCGTTCCGACCTCGGTGATGTCGGCCAGCCCGGCGGCCGGCCGGTTCGCGCCGTCCGACCGGGTGGGGCTGGGTGCCAGCGCGCCCGCCCGGCAGAGCACGTCGGCGCAGGCCACCCGCACCAGCTCGCGACGGCGCAGCGCGCGCACCGCGCTGGTCGCCTCGACCGGGTCGGAATGCCGGGCCGCCGCCGCCAGGAAACCCTCCCGCAGCACCTCGGGCGGGCGTGGCGCCAACTCGTTCTCCTCGGCCAGCAGCCGCAGCGCCTCCGGGTCGCGGGCGAGCAGGTCAGCGACGTACCGGGACAGGGCGAGGACCCGGGCCAGCCGGCGGGCGACCGGGCCGCCGTCACGCAGCAACCGCAGATACCAGGGGGTGCTGCCCAGCTTGTCGGAGACCTTCCGGTAGTTGAGCAGCCCCCGGTCCGGCTCAGGCGCATCAGCGAACTCGCTGAGCAGCACCGGCAGCAACGTGCGCTGGATGGCCGCTGTGCGGCTCACCCCGCCGGTGAGCGCCTGGAGGTGACGCAACGCCCCGGCCGGGTCGGCGAAGCCGAGGATCTCCAGACGGTTCCGGGCCGCCTCCGGGGTGAGCCGCAGCCCGTCGGCCGGCACCCGGGCCACCGACTCCAGCAGCGGCCGGTAGAGCAGTTTGGCGTGCAGTCGGCGTACCTCGGTGGCATGGGTGACCCACTCGGCCCGGAAGCTCTCCACCGCGCTGCGCCCCGGCGTGGCCGTGAAACCCAGCGCGGCGGCGAGCCAGCGCAGCGCGCCCGGCTCGGCGGGCACGGTGTGCGTACGACGCAGGCCCTGCAATTGCAGCCGGTGCTCGACGCTGCGCAGGAAGCGGTAGCCGCGCAACAGGGCCTCGCCGTCGGCCCGACCGACGTAGCCGCCGGCGACCAGGGCACGCAGCGCCGGGATGGTGCCGGGCGCGCGCAGCGTCTCGTCGCCGCGACCGTGCACGAGTTGCAGCAACTGCACGGCGAACTCGATGTCGCGCAGCCCGCCCGGACCCCGCTTGATCTCGCGTTCCAGCTCCTTCGGCGGGACGTGGTCGATGATCCGGCGGCGCATGGCGCGGACGTCCTCGACCGCCTCGGGCCGCTCGGCCGCCCGCCAGACCAGCGGCGCGAGCTGGTCGATCCACTCCTGGGCCAGCGGCAGGTCACCGGCGGCCGGGCGGGCCTTGAGCAACGCCTGGAACTCCCAGGTGCGCGCCCACCGCCGGTAGTAGGCCAGGTGGCTGGCGAGGGTCCGCACCAGCGGGCCTCGGCTGCCCTCGGGGCGCAGCGCCGCGTCCACCGGCCAGGCGACCAACCCGCAGATATAGATCAACCGGGTCGCCACCAGGGTCGCGGCGGACAGGTCGACGTCCTCGGCGGCGACGAAGATGACATCCACGTCGGAGACGTAGTTCAGCTCGTCGCCACCGCACTTGCCCATCGCCACGACAGCCAGCCGGGGCCGCTCGGTGCCCTCGGCCAACTCGGCGACCGCGATCTCGTACGCCGCGGAGAGCGTCGCGTCGGCCAGCGCGGAGAGCGCGGCCATCGTCTGCTCCAGGCCGCGCCCACCGGTCAGGTCAGCCGCCGCGATCCGCAACAACGCCAGCCGGTACGCGGTCCGCAGCGCCGCCACCGGGTTGCCGCCGTCGACCGGCTCCAGCCGCCCCTCGGCGACCGGGGCGAGCCCGTCCGGGGCGGTCCGCAGCGCCCGGTAGTGCTCGGGGTGGGCCACCAGGTGGTCGCCGAGCGCCGCCGACGCGCCGAGCACCGCGATCAGCCGCCGCCGCAACCCGGGGTCGTTGTGCAGGTCCGCGAGCAGCGGCGATTCGACGCTGGCGTCCGTGGTGCGGCTGCCGGCGCTGGCGTCCGTGGTGCGGCTGCTGCCGGTGGTGCGGGTGCCGGCGCGGCCGTCGGTGGTGCGGCTCTCGGCTTCCACGATGCGGTGCAGCTGGCGCAGGGCCAGGTCCGGGTCGGCGGCCCGGGACAGCGCGGCAAGCAGCTCCGCGGCCACCTCGTCGACCGGCTCCTGCTCGACCGGCTGCCACAGGCGCAGCCCGTCCGGGCCGAGCAGGTCCGCGGCGCGCGCGCCGCCGTCGCCTTCGGCGGTGCCGAAGCCGTACCGGGCGAGCCGGCCCGGTGCCCTGGTCGGCCGGCTCATCAGTGCCCGAGCAGCGGCAGGCCGCGCCGCGTCGTGCTGTCGTCCAACTCGCCGAGGGCCAGTGCGGCGAACCGGGCGGCGAACGGTTGCCAGACCTCCTCGACGTCGGCCAGCACCGAGGCGCAGGCCGCGACCACCAACTCCGGGTCGTAGCCCAGCTCGGCGAGTTGGGCCGAGTCGGTGGCCCAGTCGGCGATCATCGCGGCGTCGCACTCGATGTGGAACTGCAACCCCCACGCCCGGTCACCGAGGCGGAACGCCTGATGCGGGTAGCGGGTGGACGCCGCCAGCAGTGTCGCGCCGCGAGGCAGCTCGGTGATCTCGTCGGAGTGCCACTGGAGCACGTCCGGGATCAACGGCACGTACCGGAACAACGGGTCGCTCTCGGCGGCGTCGCGCCGGCCGACCACGCCGGGGCCGATCTCCGGCCCGGACGGACTCCGCTCGACCAGCCCGGCGTGCGCGGTGGCGAGCAGCTGCGCGCCCAGGCAGACCGCCAGGGTCGGCACCCGGTACCGGACCGCCTTGCGCAGCAGGCCCTCCACGGCGGGAAACCACTGTGCGCCGGGCGAGCCGTCCGGCAGTGGGTACGCCTGTTGTTCGCCGCCGAGCACCACCAGCGCCGCGTACCCCTCCAGGTCGGCGGGGAGCTCGTCGCCGGCGTGCGGGCGCACCACCCACAGCTCCAGCCCAGCTTCGGTCAGCCACTCGCCCAGCCGGCGGGCGTCGTCCGTCGGGTCGTTCTCGATCACCAGCGCGGTTGCCACCCGTCGAGGCTAGCCGGTACACCGCGCGGCACCACGCCCCGGCACGGGCCGCGCGGCGTCCCACCGCCCGTGCCGAAAGCCTCCCGCCGCCCGCGCCGGGGTTCCGCGCTGCCGGTGCAGGGGCTTCGGGCTGCCGGTGCCGGGGTTCCGCGCTGCCCGTGCGGGGGTTCCGGCCTCGGTGGGGTGGTTAGGCTCTGCGGTTGTGATCAGCGAGGACAGCGCCGCCGTACGCCCGCCCGTGCTGCGCCCAGGTGACACGGTGCTGCTGGTGTCGCCGTCCGGGCCGACCTCGCCGGAGCGGGTGGCCCGGGGCATGGAGCTGCTCACCGGCTGGGGCCTGCGCCCGGTGCCGGCGCCGAACGCGTACGCCCGCCACGGCTACCTCGCCGGCACCGACGACCTACGCGCCGCCGACCTGAACGCCGCCTTCGCCGACCCGCAGGTGCGCGGAGTGATCTGCACTCGCGGCGGCTACGGCGCCCAACGGATCGTGGACGCCATCGACATGGCCGCCGTCCGCCGTGACCCGAAGGTGGTGGCCGGCTTCTCCGACATCACCGCGTTGCAGTTCGCCCTGTGGCGGGGTGCTCGCCTGGCGGGGGTGCACGGCCCGGGGGCGGCCTGGCGCGACGAGCGCACAGCGTTGCGCTCCGCCGAATCCCTACACGCGGCGCTGATGACGACCGAACCCGTGTCGATCACCGCGGTACCCACCGAGGAGACCTTCGGGGTACGCGTCCCGGGTCGCGCCACCGGCACCCTGCTCGGCGGCAACCTGTGCATGATCGCCGCGTCGATCGGCACACCGGACCTGCCCGACCTGACCGGTGCGGTGTTGTTGATCGAGGACGTGCAGGAGCCCCCGTACAAGGTCGACCGGATGCTCACCCACCTGCGCCGCGCCGGCGCGCTGGACGGGCTGGCCGGGGTCGCGGTTGGGCAGTTCACCGACTGCGGCGACGGCTGGGACACCACGATCGTCGACGTACTCACCGAACGCCTCGGCGACCTGGGCGTACCGGTCCTCGGCGGCCTCCCCATCGGCCACGGCCCCAACCAACTAACCGTCCCGGTAGGCACGAAGGCCACCCTCGACACCACCACCGCCACCC
>NZ_QGSZ01000361.1 GCF_003857055.1 Micromonospora inaquosa
CACCACCCCCGCGGACCCCACCACCGCGAGAATCGCACGCGACATCTACCTCGCCCTACCCGACGAACAACGAGCACACATCGCCGCCCGAATCGCCGACGACCTGGGCAGAGACTGGCTCGGCCCCCGCGACGGCGATCCCGACAGCATCCTCACCACGCCCACGTACGCGACGCGTCTAAACGCTCAACTCATCGCCGAGGGCTACAGCCTCTGTGCGGGCACGCCCGACCCGTTACCGCCGGCCGCCGCACCCGAGCGGCGCCTCGATGTGCAGTACGCGTCCGAGCCACCGTTAGACCAGGTCCAAGGTCAGCCGGATACTCAGATGTCCTGGTAGGCCGCAGGCTAATGACGTCTCCGCCGTCCCGCTGGCGCGATCGAGCGCCGGCGGCGAGCAGCGCGGGCACCAAGGTTGTCGTGCCGTTCTGGCACCCCTCGATCCGTACGCAATTCCTGCGTCGAGCCGGGAGGAACGCGGTGGGTCAGGTCCATGAGATGAAGACGTCGTACGAAGCGTCGACGTTCGCCCAGCCTGCCGAGACGTTCCTTGTTGGGCACCGCCACCGCTTGGTCGCACGGAGTCGCCGTCAAGTACCGGCAGACCATGATTGCGCTCGCTGCCCGGCCCGCTGGCATCGCGCGCGCAACGGATCCTGCGGTTCACCGCCTACTCGATGAGTGTTCACGACCGACCCACCACCGCTGACGACCGGTGTTTGCCACGGCGGGTTCTTGATGCGGACCCCCGTCAGGTGCTGTCCGATGGTGCTTGCGGTGCCGTCAGATGTGGTGCGGTCAGGAGGCGATTCCATGGCGGTTGGCCGCGCCGTAGCCGTCGAGCGTCCTCTCCTGGCTGGCCGAACGGGAGGTCACCGGCGCGGATCTGTGCGGCCCTGCCTCGAGACGGCCGACATGCTCTCGGAACCGCCGCCTCACCCACGCTCTGGCACGGTTCATAATCATGCGCGTGGTCTTCGGGGTAACGCAGTCATCGGATGCTGAGGTGCTTGCCGGCGCGCTGCTGTGGCAGAACGCGACGCAGGAGCGATGGGCGTCAGAGGGCGAGTTGGATATCGTCACCGCCTCGGTCGAGGTAGACGCCTGGTGCGCGGACACCCGCAGGTTCGACGGCCAGCGTAAGAAGGCCTGGAAGAGTGTCATCAACGACTTCCGGACATCGACAACGAGAGTCGGCCTGCAGCTCCAGTCAACGTTGCGTGACAGTGTGCACGACCTCACGTCTCGCATGAACGCCCTGGAACACGCTATAGATGCGAAGCAAACCCCGGACCAGATTGACGCACTCATTGCGGCAGCCCGCCCAGCGGCCCAGACTCTGTGGAAGCAGCTGCACAGTTCGGACGCCGTCGGCGCTGCCTGGGAAGATCTCTGCCGCGCTTGCTTGACGGAGCAACCTGAGTGGGATTCGGTGTCGCGGACGCGTGACGCGTTCGTGCATCTCGCCTCGCTATCGGGCTACGGGTCTCACATGCTGTCGATGCAACTCTCGTGGGTTGTCATGGGAGAACAGCACGCGGTCGACGGGCTCAGCAGGAGCATCGACCCACACGGACCGAGCACAGGTCAGCAGATGCCGCTCGAGGAACGCCTCGCCCTGTGCGCCCAGTACCTCGCACTTCCGGGCCGCGCGCGGCGACACGTGGTGTGGTTCGCCCTGCGCCGGGCCATGCTTCGCCAACTAAAACTGTCGTTCGGCGCGATTGATTTCTACTACGCGCCGATTCTGCACGCGGTGGCCTCAGGCCCACAACGCGGCCTGTTACCTGCCGAACTACAGGATGATTCCCCGTTCGCACTGCGTCAAATGCCCGATGAGAACGACGTCGTCCTTGCCAGGGTGGACCTGGGATCGGCCACGATGCGCGATCCTGTCCGGGAAGCCAAAGACGTTCTGGTCGGCACGCTCGGCCTTATCCGGTTCAATGGTGCTAACACAGGCAACTGGCAGCTCATGACCGGCTTCGCTCATGCGGTGGACGACCACGTCGGACACCACGAGGTCTTCTGGGCGAGAGACGAAAAACCACGCCTGACCTATCTGGAAGACCCCACGCCGGAGCTGCTGTCCGAACGTCCGGCGACGACCGGGATCACGCAGCAACATGACCACCGCGCCCGCGAGCTGCGAGCGGCGATCAGATGGTGTGACGAGGCAGAGGAGCTCGGCGCTGCAGCCGCGACGTTGCTGTACGTGCGGGTTGTCGAGCTGTTCGCCTCGCAACTACCGCAGAAGCAGTGGTATGAGTTCCTCGACGAGTACGTCAAACCCGGTTGGGTGCGCGACCGCATGCGGCGCACCATCTGCGACGTCGTGTACGGCGCGCTCCATCCGGAGGGAATTTTTGACCGCAGCAGCGAAGTGGCCGCGCTTCGGGCTGAGACTTACACGTACCGTGGATCCTTCGAAGAAACGACCCCTTCCGCAATGATCTCCGCCCTCGCGCGTTTGGCCGGCACGCCGGGAATCACCGGAGTGCTTCTCGTCCGGGTCCGCGGCCTCCAACAACTAGTTGGGAGCCAGACAGCCGTCCAAGCCTGGCACGATGACCTTCAGGAGGAATGGGACGCCCTGCGCGCACGCCTCCGGCGGGTAAGGAATTCCCTTGCCCACGGAGGACCCTACACCGATGAAGTTATCGATTCTCTCGCCAGCTACTCGCAACGTTTGGCTCGGACAGTGCTGAACTGGGGGATCGATGCCATGAAATCCGAACAGGACATCGGCGTGATCGCCGCTGATATGCGTGACACCGCTAACGCGTGGGCGATGGAAATACCTACCGCAGGCAGCGCCCCGCTGGCTGTTTTCGGTTCGACGCTCCGGCCATGAAAGGCGTCATCGCCATCGTTTGCTGGAGAGCTACTCGTCTACGGCTTCCGGTGCCCTGGGTACGCGGCGACGATGCGAGCTAGGGCAGGTTGCTTGGGTTGGTGTGGCCGGCGGCGTGTGTATAGGGGAAAGCCCGCCGCCGGCCACGCCAGTCGCCGCTGCCGTCCCCGCCATAGGCAGGCGACCGGCTGGTGCGCCCCGGCGCGGGCTCGCAGCCTGCTAGCGGACGATGGTGCCGTCACCTCGGCGTCGGCCTAGCGTGCGGTGTCGGACTCAGCGAGCGTCGGGACCGCGGTTGCGGTGGTGTTAGTGGCGTTCTGCGGCCGCGATTCGTGAGCTGGACGTGGGGCGCGGTGCATCAAGGTCACCGTGGGCCCGTCGGGGAGGGTGAGCGCCCGTCGAGGGAGGTATCTGTGTCGGAGGTACAGGTCCTGGGTGTCGGGAAGGGTCTCGGTCCAGGCGGGCAGGTTGATGCGGTCGAGGCGGGCTTCGTGGTGGGTGAGCATCGCCGCGCCGAGGCCACGCCGTTGGGCGTCGGGGCGTACGGCGAGGATCGCCAGGTGGTGGTGTGGGTCGGTGGGCCGCTGGGTGGTGAGCAGTTGGTCGAGGATGTCGAAGCGCTGCGCGTGGGTGCCGGCGGCGGTGTCGATGCGGCTCTGGTAGTTCGCGGGTGGCGGGATGGGCCGGTAGCGGTGAAATGCGACGGCGGTAGCGCTCAGGTCATCGGTGACCTGGATGTCGCCGTGGAACATGGCGTGCTCTACCCAGATCGCCGCGACGTCGGCCAGGACGCCGCGGCGCACGGCCGGGTCGGGCACCAGCCACTGGGCGAGTGGGGTGGGGTAAACGGCGTCGGCAACAAGTGCGGCGACCGGATCTTTGTCCGCCCAGCGGGCGGAGCGGATGCGCGGAATGACGTCCATGAGTTCTCCAAGCACGGCGGGCAAATGGATAGCTGCCGGTGGTGTCCGGGGTCAGCGGTATGCGGCGGTGGCGAGATCCCCCACTGCGGCGTCGACCGCCGCGGTGATGTCGCGTACCGGCTGGTAGTGCTGTTCGGCGATGGTGCGTAGCTGTGCGGCGAGCACGGTGGTGTCGTCGGCGAGGTACAGATGGTTGAGCAGCCCGAGGGTCGTGACCAGCCCAGCGAGAGCGGCGGTGTGGTTGTCAGGCTGATTGCGGCCGGTGGCGATGTAGTGCAGCCGGGCGCGAGCGACAACCGGCCACTTGACGTCTAGGAGCAGGTAGCGGTCGGTACGGGCGAGCCCACCGAATCGGCGGCGCTGCTGGTGGCGCAGGATCCCACCGGCGACCAGGCCCGCGCGGGTGCGCTCGTACAGAGCGTCGTGGAACCCCCGCACCCAGCCGCGCAGGGATGGGGCCGGGCGCGCGTATCGGATCGACGAAAGCGCGCTGTCGGCGATCAGGTCGCCGACCGGCTCGTGCAGGCGCAGCCACAACCTCCGCTCTGTGCCCGGCTGGTCGTCACCAACGGCGGGGTCGAACGCCACGCGACCGGCGAGGAACAGGTCGATCAGGACCGCGCCGGCGAGGCCGAGGGCAAGGGCCTGACGGTGGATATGCAGCTGGCCGGTGTCGTCGTCGTGCCCGAGCAGGAATAACTCGTCGCGCAACGGCAGTTGGGGAGGCAGGGCGGTCATCAGGTCATTCCTGCTCTACCGCAGCCCGGCGGCCCGTTGCCGCTGCCGGGCGTGCACGCCGTCGTGGACGGGCTGCGGCTGCGGGAGCAGCGCCTTGTCCACCGTGGCGAGGACCGTGTAGTTGGGGTCGCAGACGTTTCCGATCGGTGCCCTGCCTGCCTGCGAGACCAACTGGTAGGCATCGAGGTCGTCGAGGCCGGTGAGCTGACTCGTCCAGGCGACGAGGTCGCGGTGGGCGATGCGGTAGGCGTCCTCCAACGGCCGGGCGCAGCCGATCGAAATGATCTCCCGGTCGGTCTCCAGTCGCGGCCAGGCCGTCGACACCCCTTTGATCACCTCGACGGTCAGGGTGGTAATCGTGGCGATCTCGACGCCGACGCCGCACGCCTCGCCCTCACCTTGACGGGCGTGCCCATCGCCGAGGGCCAACATTGCGCCGTGCACGTTCACCCCCAGGTAGAGAGTGGTCCCGGCACGCAGCTCCGGGGTGTCCAGGTTTCCACCGTGAAGGTCGGGAACGATCGTGGAGCGGGCCTCGAACCCGCCGGGAGCGACGCCGATCGTGCCGATCATCGGGTCGAGCGGCAGGTCGATGGAGTGGTCGCTGGCCGTGGCGTGGAAGCGGACCGTGCCGGCCTGCCGGTCGATGTCGTACACCCACACCCGCTCCTCAAGCGGCGGCTGCAGGGTGGCGGTGTGCGAGGTCGAGGTCAGCGCTCCAAAGTGCGGGAACGTCGAGGAGACTCCCCAGTCGCGGGCGGGCTCGATGGCGGCGAGGTGGACGGCGAGGGTGTCGCCAGGTTCGGCGTCCTCGACGAAGAACGGCCCGGACACCGGGTTCAGGTACGGCATCCGACACACCTGCGACGGCAGGTCCGCCGGCCCGCGGACAAGGCCGCCAAAGCAGTCCTCGGTGTGCACCTGCAGGATGTCACCGGAGCGGACGTGGGCCACCGGCATTCGGCCGCCGAAGGTGTAGGCGAGTTCGTCGCGGGCGGGACGGTACGTGATCGTGTCCATGGCGGTCACACCCGTTCCACGTGGCGGGCCTGCGGCTGCGCGGGCGCCAAACCCGACAGCGCAGGCCTGCGGCCAGCCAGGTACAGGCCGGCGAGAACGACCACGCCGAGGGCGAGCCAGGCCAGACCGAGGCGCTGCGCGGCGATGTTGGCGTTGACCACCACGTAGGCGAGGATCGCGAACCCGATACCGGGCATGACCAGGTGCGCCCACCAGTTCCCGCTACGACGGCGGATGAGGTGGTGCACGACCACGGAGACATGCAGGACCAGGAACGCCACCATCGCCCCGAAGTTGATCAGCGACGACAGCAGCGTGATCCCGTCCGCGCGGGTGGCCATGTACAGGCCGAGCACCAGGGACACGGCGCCAGTCAGCAGGGTCGCGTTGATCGGCACGTTCCGGCGGATCGAAACCTTCGCCAAGAAGGCAGGCAGTTGCCGGTCCCGGGCCATCGCATACAGCAGGCGTGAGGTGGCGACCTGGGCGACCATCGAGTTCGGCAGGCCCCACGCGATCGCGGTTGCTACCGCGCACAGGGTCGCCAGCCACCCTCCGCCAGCCACCTGCGCGGCGTCGTAGAAGGCGGTGCCGTTCGGATCCCCGTCGCTGAGCAGCGAGGCCGGCTCGGGGACGAGCATCGCGGCCAGCCAGGTCTGGGCGATGAACAGCACGCCGGCCAGGATGAGGACGGCGGCCATGGCCCGGCCGATCTGCCGGGAACCGCCCTTGGTCTCCTCGGCCAGCATGGAGATGCCGTCGAAGCCCAGGAAGGACAGCACCGCGATCGACACCGCGCCCGCGATCAGGGACCAGGTGAACGTGTCGGAGTTGTAGAACGCGTTCCAATTGAACCTGCCCCTACCCGAGGCAAGAGCCCAACCGGCGACAGCGAGGAAGACCGCCAGGACGACCAACTCACCAACCAGCATCACCCGGGTCACCATCGCGGTCATCCGCATCCCGACAGAGTTGACGACCGTGTTGACCGCGACGAACCCAAGCAGCCACAACCAGACCGGCACCGCCGGGACGGTGGCGTGCATCGCCACCGAGGCCACCAGGTACAGCAGACCCGGCACGAGAACGTAGTCGAGCAGGATCACCCAGCCGGCCAGGAACCCGACCGGCGCGCTGATACCCCGGCCGGCGTAGTTGTAGACGCTGCCCGACATCGGGAACGCCTTCACCATCTGCGCGTAGGAGAACGCGGTGAACACCAACGCCACCACACCGACCGCGTACGCCAGGGCCACCATCCCGCCGGAGCCGGCGTACACGCTGCCGAAGATCGCCATCGGCGCGATCGGCACCATGTACACCAGCCCGTAGGCGACCAGATCCCGGAACCGCAGTTGGCGGGCCAACTCCTGCCGATAGCCGTAACGCTCAAGCTCGCTCTGTTCGTACACCTAGAAACCTCTCTCAAGCATAAAAATTTGATGAATTCCCTCGACCAGAAGGACAAGCGCCGACAGGTCATCGTCGATGTTGTGACCATCGACGATCACGTGCTTCCCGAGTCAGAGCCAGCCCCACGGTGGCCGGTCACCATGAGTCCCTCAGCGGTGAAGGACCGCAGTGCGCCCCAGATCCGCGGCGCCACCGTTCGACGTGCACTACTTCTCGTACGCGAGCCCCATCAGGCCCCGTGGAATGTCGAGTCTTTCGGCGATCCGTTCGAGCACGTCATAGGAGGTGACTCGTTGGCGCCCCTGAATGACCGCTCGAACCTGGTTCTCGGTGGTTCCGGTGGCTGCGGCGATCGCCGCCTGGCTCCACCCCCGCGATTTGAGGAAGCGGAACAGGGAGCCGATGTCACGCTGACGCAGCAGTTCGGCAAGCGACCGGCCCCCGAGGTGCCCGTCGATCCACCAGCTCGGATCGGTTTGGCCGTGGGCCCGCCACCCCGGATACCTCGTGGTCTGCGCCCTGACCGCAGCAGTCGTGGTAGTGCTGGTGTTCATGGCCATCGTGGTCAAGGCGTTCTCCCCCGAACGTGCTGTGATGCCAACGCGAGAGCCGCTACGAGTCAGCCTCTGGGATGACATAGGTGCGGCTCTTGCGTCCAACCGCGTCCCACAATCCGATCGCTGATCGTGGGGATCCGGCCACCGCCGGTCAGGGACTTTCGCGGACGTCTCGACGGGGGTATAAACGCCCCTATGCGTCCCTCGTTGGGTCTCGGCCTCTGATGCCGAACGAGCGTCTGCGGGGAGCCGTGTCAGCAAGAGAGCTGACTACTCAGCGTTGCGCGGAACTGCTCGGGGTCGATCCGAAGACCGTGGAGCGCTGGATCACCCGTGATCGCGTCCCGCACCGCGCTCACCGCGTTGCGGCTGCAGACCTGCTGGGCGTAGACGAGACATATCTGTGGCCGTCGGTGGTGGACGATTTCAGAACGGTGTCCGCAGGGCGTGCCGAGATGGTCGAGTTCTATCCGTCCAGGTCGACGGTGCCGCTGGAGTTGTGGAGGTCGCTGATCCAGCATGCGCGGGAGTCAGTCGACATCCTCGTCTTCGCCGGGTTGTTTTTGCCCGAGCTCCACGACATCACCCAACTCGGTGAGCGAGCCCGCCAGGGCTGCCGGATTAGGGTCCTGCTGGCCGATCCGAACGGTGCCGCAGTGCGTCGCCGGGGAGACGAAGAGGGCTTCGGGGTTGGGCTCGCCCACCGGGTGCTGCTGAGCCTGCGCTACTACGAGCCCATCCTGGCCATCCCTGGGGTGGAGGTCCGGCTGCACGACACGACGTTGTACGCGTCTATCTTCCGGGTAGACGAAACCATGCTGGTCAACACCCACGTGTATGGATCTACTGCCGCTCACAACCCAGTGCTACACCTACGGCGCGTGCCTGGTGGCCGGGTCGTTGACCACTACCTCACCAGCTTCGACCGGGTCTGGGCCCAGGCTGAGCGCACTACGGACATCAACGCGGTGATCGCCGCGTTCGACGGGAGATGACGGATGCCGCGCCGCGACTTCTTCAACGATCCGAACGCCCCCGAGGCCAACAGTGTGGTGCCGTCGGTGGTCGCGGCGGTGCGCAACGAACGCGGTGAGTTGTTGATGATCCACCGCACGGACAACAACCTGTGGGCTCTACCTGGTGGTGGGCATGACATCGGAGAGTCGATCTCCGACACGGTGGTGCGGGAGGTGCGCGAGGAGACGGGCATCGAGGTGGAGGTGACGGGTCTGGTCGGCACCTACACCAATCCCCACCACGTGATGGCCTACGACGACGGTGAGGTGCGCCAACAGTTCTCGCTGTGCTTTACGGCGAGACCGGTTGGAGGGGTCCTGACGACGTCCAGTGAGTCACGTCAGGTTCGCTGGGTGGATCCCGCCGAGCTTGCACTGTTGGAAATCCACCCCTCGATGCGGCTCCGCATCGACCACGCACTCGATCCTCGGGCCGCGCCGTACATCGGCTGATGCTGAAGGGGCGTTTCTCGATATGAATACGTCCCGACCATCCCGCCGAGCCGGTGAGGCGGCGAGCCGCTGTGCGACTACCGTTCGGGAGGTGTCTGACCTCACAGTCAACGCCGCGGAACTTGCTGCTGAACTGCTCGACTCCCCACCGTTGGCCCGCCGCTGGGCACACGTCCAGGGTGTCGGCCAGCGGGCTACGGAACTGGCGGTCACGGTGGCGCCGGGCGATCGTGACCTGCTGGTGGCAGCCGCCTGGCTACACGACATCGGCTATGCGCCCGACGTCGTGGACACCGGTCTGCACTCCCTCGACGGTGCGCGATACCTGCGGCGCCACGGCTACCCGCCGCGGCTTGTCGCGCTGGTCGCCCATCACACCTGCGCCCGCATCGAAGCTGCTGAGCGCGGCCTGGCGGAACAGCTCGCGCCCTTTCCGTTCGAAGAAGGACCTCTGATGGACGCCCTCGTCACCGCCGACCTAACGGTCGGACCGCGGGGACAGCGCATCGAGGTCGCCGAGCGCATCGAGGAAATCCTTCAGCGGTACCCACCGCAGAGCCCCGTTCACCGGGCGATCCAGCAGGCAAAGCCGCTTCTCATCGCGCACACCCGCCGAACTCTGGAGCGCCTCGACGTCGGTGTTTGACTCGTTCCATGACTTCTCGGTCAGGGGCAGCCAGGTTGGTTCGGCACGTGGCCTGTATCGCTGGCCCGCAAATGCGGGCCGGCCGACCGCTCGATGCTGAACCGTCAGAGAATGTGCCATTTGGCCAGGTCCTGGTCGCTCCGCCTCAGGGCACCAATGCGGTGCAGCACCTCAGCCTCGGCTTCCGTCCCGGGTCGCGCCTTGCGGGCGTTGGTGGCGATCATCTGCAGCTCGCGGAGTTCACACACCGCCTCGAACCCGGGCCACGAGGTGACATCCCAGCCGTATGCGACGCTGAAGTCCGAGAAGGCGGCAGTGCCCGGTGGGGTGAACCGGCGACAGTGCACCGCGACGGTGGCCAGGTCCCACTCCCGGGGACCGACTACGGCGCCGTCCCAGTCGGCAAGCACCGGCGTGCCGTCGAAGCGGCGCAGGGCGTTACGTGTCTGGGGATCAGATTGGATCAGGCTCGCGCCTCGGGGAAAGCTCGTCTCGAGCCAGCGGGTGGCGAGCGGCTCGAGACGCTCCAGCAGCAGGTGGCGATCCCGCGCTGTGAGGATCGTCGACCTGGCCAGTGAACGGCGGATGCTGTCGACCGGCTCCAGCGTCGGCAGGCTCACCGGCGGAGCAGGCAGCGCGTGCAGTCGCCGGAGCAGACCGCCCAATTCCGCCGTGGTGACCGGCGTGTCGTGCGCCGGATCAAGCCGCTGCCAGACGGTCACGGCATGCTCCCCCACCAACAGAGGTTGTGGCAGACGCGAACTGAGGCCAACCGTCGGAAACCCCTGATCAGCCAGCCACCGCACGACGGCCACCACGGCACGCGCGCGCTCCAACCCGAACTCCGCCGGAGCGATCTTGACCACCACGTCACCAACGGCGTACACCGCGTTGGTGTGATGCCGGAGTAGGACAGCGTTAGCGTCGGACATGTCCAGGCGACGACACACCTCGGCGAGCGCCGGACGTGTCCGCGCTTCGACGAACATGGGGCTCCTATGAATCGAGCGCGGCAGTTCCGGCCGCAAGCGTACGGCTGCGCTCACGGCAAACTCGCACATAGTCCACCAGCGCGGCTACCTCGCCGCTGCGGTGTCTCTCCGGAACCGCCGAGATCACGTCGTCGGCCCTCGCGAGGACGATCTCCGTGCGCTGCGCCTCTGGCAGCGTCGCGACGGCGTCGAGCGCCGATACTGCGGCTTCAGCAGCTCGCCGATCCTGCACGAGGCACATCGATCGGTCGAGCGCGATGAGCGCCGGATCAATCGGCACCGAAGGCGATGGCCCATAGAGTCGCAGCGCCTCCTCTTGGACCTGGTAGGCCTCGCTCGTGTCGCCCAGCCAGGTGCTCGCTCCGGAGTGGTAGAACAGCATGCGCTTCATCGGGAACTGGAACGCCGTATCGCTGTCGCCATCGCCAACCTGATCGAACATCTGCCGGGCCTGGAGGACTGCCCTTCGCGCCTGATCACCTGCTCCGAGGCGGGCCAGCGCCCGAGCCCGCCCAGCCGCAGCAAGGGCCGCCGAGGATGATGGTGTGGCGGTGACCGCCAGCGCTGCCTCCGTCAGCACGACCGTCTGCTGTGAATCACCGAAGTAATAGGGCAGCATCGCCGATTGCGCTCGGACCAGTACCTGAAGTCGACTGTCGGAGCTGTCGTCTGCCGCGTGGATTGCTGTCCGATACCACAGGCGTGCTTCACCAACGTTCCCAAGTCGCATGAGCGCGTCGGCGCACATCGTCGCCAGCAGGGCCGCCGTGCCGGAAAGCCGCGCCTGAACCGCCGCAGGCTGTCTACGCCGGCACAGAGTCTGCACCTCGACACACTCGGCGGCCAGCCGCGACAGCATCACCCCAGGCGGGGCTGCCGGATAGATCCGCATGTGCTCGCCGGCCGCCTCCTCGATCAGGTCGAGCTGTCGCGGAGCGACGGTTGATGAGGCGAGCGCCTCGTCCAGCCCGGTACGAAGCCGGGTGAGCGCGGTGATTACTTCATCGGACCGGCCTCCTACTGGTCGCCCGTCTGGTGGGAAGTCCGCAGAACCTTCCACCTCTCGGTCGATCGAGGGCCTCGCACCCGTCCCGTCCTGGCCCAAGCCCATCCAGGCTCGGGGAACACCCAGTCCGACCGCGATGCGTTCGAGGACGTCGTAGGCCGTCACCTGGCGCGTGCCCTTGGTGATTTCGGCGGCTCGATTCGGGGACACGCCGACCAACGCGGCGATGGTGCCGTAGGAGACCCCACGGGCATGCAGGAATCGGAACGTGGTGGCGACGTCACGGCGCTCTAGGAACTCGCGGATCGGTCGACCCTCCCAGACACCCGACGTCCACCAGGACGGATCGACCTGGGCGCCCACGATCACCTCCGGGAACAGCTACTACTAAGAATCGATATCTCACTACGTTGTATCGCTCGCGACATGCCGACTCGGGAACTCATCGCGACGAGTGACGCCGTCACAGATGATCCTCGTTGCCGCGACAACCTTCACCCCCCATCGCGACCCCCCACCATGGCGTCGACAGCGCAGGGCGGATCCGGCAGACTAAATAACGTCCATCGATAGGAAGGAGTGGGAGGTGCTAGGCACTGCAGTCACCCTCGACCCGCCTTCGCCGCTGTTGGACAGCCGGAAACTCCTCGATGCCGGACACAGAAGCGACTCAGTGCTATTCGCCACCGAGTCTCGGCAATATTGTCGCCTGCGGCGGCAATCCCAGCCCGCCTGGCTTAGTGGGGGTACACCGAGAAACCCCATCGAGAGCTGATGCGGTCGCCCAGAGCTTGGGATCTCACTTGCAGCCAATCGCATAAAAGTCGCGAGACGCAGAGCAGGCCCTTGAGCTCGGGCTCCATGCGATAGACCGAAAAGGCGACGCCCCTGCGGGCAAAGACTCCAATCTTCGTAACGCCAGGTGACCGGACCTAGACTCAAGGTCGTTTGCCCGGCGACAGGCGGTCCGTACTGAACACGGTGCAGTTTCTTCGCGTCCTCCGGGCCGGCCTGTACGTGTCTGATTCGAACGAATGAAGAGGGGTTCTCCATGCCCGAGCGGGTCACCAAGGACAAGGTTCTCTGCTACGTCGTACGTGACGGCAAACTGCTGGTCTTCCGGCACACCGATTACAGCTACGAGGAAGTCGGCATCCAGGTTCCGGCCGGCAGCATCCGCGCCGGCGAGACGCCGGAGGCTGCGGCTCTGCGCGAGGCCGGCGAGGAAACCGGCCTGAAGGACTTCAAGATCGTGCGGAAGCTCGGCGAGACCGAGTACGACATCAGCCCGTACCGGTTCGAGCTCCAACGCCGCCACGTCTTCCACCTGGAACTGACCGAGCCGACGTCGGAGCGGTGGATGAGCCAGGAGGAACACGACGGAGAGCAGGAGCCGACGCACTTCGAATGCTTCTGGATTCCGTTGGAGGCCGCCCACATCCTCCAGTCCGGCCAGGGCGCCCTGTTGGGACGCCTGTACGACTGATCCCCGTCCGGTCACGGCCACCCCTGGGAGGCAGCCGATGTACGGCACCACCGATCACCCGATGGCCCATCTGTACCGCGGCCTCGACGTCGAAGACGCCGACAGCGCCGCATCGGTGATCTTGAAGCTACGGGGTGAGACCTGCGACATCGACTGCCTGTACTGCTACGAGAAACGCAAGGAGGCCCCGGGCGGAGCCCGGATCGACGCGAGTCAAGTGCGTCGACTCACCGAGCTCTTCTCGGGGCGTCCGCTCGCCGTGGAACTGCATGGCGGCGAGCCGCTGACGGCCGGACGCGACCACGTCGCCGAAGTCCTGCGCGAACTGGCATCCCAGCCCAGCGTCGTGCGGGTATCGATGCAAACCAACGGCATGCTGCTCGATGAGCAGTGGCTGGATCTGTTTGACGCCCTGTACCCGCGCCTCCAGATCGGCATCTCCCTCGACGGGGACGCGGCGGGCAATGCCTGGCGGGTTGGATACGACGGCCAGCCGGTCTACCCGCGCGTGGCCAACGCCCTGCGGCTGCTGGCTGGGCGCGGCCGGAAGGTGGGCGTGATCGCCGCGGTCACTCCGACCGTGCTCGGCCGTGCCGAGGCCGTCCTGGACCACCTCGCCGGCTTCGAGGCGGTCAACGCCGTCAGCTTCGTACCCTGCTTCGATTCCTCCGTTCAAGGCCCCACCGCTGCCCAAGGGCAGCGCCTAACCGAGAGCCGGATCCTTCAACGCGCGGCTCTGCGCGGCCCGCAAGGGCCCGGGTGGGCGACCACCCCGGACCAGTACGCCGAGTTCGTACTCGCCGCCACCGTTCGCTGGATCGGCGCTGGCCACTTCTCCCGGCTGAAGCTAGAACCGTCCGTATCCACCATCCGACGGCTGCGCGGGCTGGACACTGGCTTCTGTCACTTCTCCAACCTGAAGTGCGACCACGTCTTCACGCTCTATCCGGACGGACGGCTCGGCAGTTGTGACGAACTGCCCTGGCCGCAGGCCCAGCTCACCCTCTTGGACCAGCCCTCCGGACAGAAGGCGGTCGTCGCGGCTCAGCGGCGGCTGCCGCTGCTGAACCAGGGCAAGGCCCTGATGGAGCGGTGCACCACCTGCACGTACCAGTCAACGTGCGGCGGCGGCTGCGTGGCCACCCGCTGGCGTCACGACCAGGCCGGTGACCAGGACGCCTACTGCGACTACCGGATGCGGATGATCGACGGCATCGCCGCACTCCTCGCCC
>NZ_QGSZ01000259.1 GCF_003857055.1 Micromonospora inaquosa
ACCGTCATCGACCTCGTCGGCGTCATCGGCACCCACGTCCTGAACCACCTACTGCCCGACCGCCGCATCCGCGTCAAGTCCCGCATGATCAAACGCTCCAACAGCAAATACCAAGCCCGCGGCCCCAACATCAACCGACAGACCTACAAAGCCACCACCAGCATCGACATCATCACCACCGACCCTTGACACCCACCGCCCAGCCCTAACTGAACGGCGTTGGGGCTAGCCCGCCAGTTCGGCGCGGTACGCGGCGGACGCCCACGGCACCGCCAACTCGCTCGGCAGCGCCCCCCGCTCAGTCGCCTGACGCAACACGTCGACGACACCGCGCAGGTGGCGGACCCGCTCTCCGCCCTCGCCGAGGGTGGTCACGAGATCGCCGCCGAGCAGCCGGGGCTCCGGCGCGGGCCGCAACGCGTCCAGCAGCGCGGTGAACGGCGCGGTGCGGGCCAGCGGCGCGATCAGCGGTACGCCCACCGGGTCGGCCCGGTGGGCGAGCAGGTTCTCCAGAAGTCCCAGCCGCCCCGGCACCCGGCGGGTCACCACATCCCCGGGCAGGCGCAACCGGTCGGTCGGGTACTCCAGCACCGCCTGCCCGGTCGTCCCGGTCACCACCACCTCACCCGCCACGAACTCCGCCGCGGCCAGCGTCCCCGCCACCAGCACCGGCGGCCCGGCGCGGAACCGGACCCGCAGCACGGCGGTGTCCTCCACCTCGATCGGCCGGACCCGGTAGCGCTCCACCTCGATCGCGACCGGCCAGGGCGTCGCCCCGGCGAGCGCCTCGGCGATCGCCAGGCACTGCATCACCGCGTGCGCGAGCGGGTTGGCGAGCGCGCCGTCCAGCACCGGCCGGCCGTCCAGACTCCGTCGACCGGCCCAGGGGGTGCGGGCGTAGTAGGCGTCCGGCCGTTGCCAGGCGGCAATGGTGGAGATGCCGGTGACCGTGCCCAGCCGGCCGGCGGCCAGCGCGTCGGTCAACGCGGTGAGGGCCGCCGAGCCGAGCGCCTGGAAGCCGACCTGAGCCACCCGCCCGGCGGCGGTGAGCGCCCAGGTCAGTTCCTCGTGCTCGGCCAGCGACAGCACCGGGGGCTTCTCCAGCAGCAGGTCCGCGCCGGTGGCCAGGGCATCGCGGGCGATCGTCAGGTGGGTGTGCGGTGGCGTGCAGATCACCACCACCTCCGGCCGGGTGGCGGCGAGCATCGCCCGGTGGTCGGTGAACACCGCGACCCCGGGCGGCACCGGGGCGGCCGGGTCGTCCTCCACCGGCCGGACGTCGACCAGGGCGACCAACCGCAGCCGACCGGCCGCGTGCAGGGGCGCGATCACCCGCCGGTGCCAGCGACCGTGCCCGTTCGCCCCGATCACCGCCACCCGGGGCGGCGGCGTGGGCCCGCTCACCGCCGACCGACCCGGGTCGACCCGGTCACCGGGCACCGGCCAGGGTGGTCTCGACGCCGTGCCGTTCCAACGCGGTCAGCCAGGCGATCACGTCGGCGCGGACCTCGTCGTCCTCGGCCACCTCCGCCGGGATGACCTCGCGCAGCGCGAAGACCGCGTCGACGGCACCCGTCGGGCTCTGTGCCCCGTCGTCCAGCGCGGCCCGGATCAGCCCGGCCAGTGGGTCCTGCAACGGCAACGGTCGGCCGTCGTCGGCGTACCCCAGCGCGAAGCGCAACCAGGACGCCACGACCAGCGCGCCCCAGCGCGCGGACCGCCCGGTCGCGCGCAGGTCGGCGATGGTGTGCAGGACGCGCTGCGGCAGTTTCTGCGAGCCGTCGGTCGCCACCTGCAGGGTGCGGTGGTGGATCGCCGGGTTACCGAAGCGGGCCAGGGCCTGCTCGCCGTAGTCGACCACCCGGACCCCGTCCGGTGGGGTGAAGCTGGCCGCCACGTCCTCGGCGATGAGCCGGCGCAGCACGTCGCGCAGGTGCGGGATCTCCAGCGCGTCGGCGATCGTCTCCCGACCGGCCAACGCCCCCAGGTACGCGATGGTCGAGTGCACGCCGTTGAGGGCGCGCAACTTCAACCGCTCCCACGGGCCGGCGTCGTCGGTGAGCACCGCCCCGGCGTGCTCCCAACCGGGCCGGCCGCCCGGGAAGTCGTCCTCGATCACCCACTGCGCGTACGGCTCGGCGGCCACCGCGGCCAGGTCCGTCACGCCGAGCGCCCGGCGGGCCGCCTCGATCGTCTCCGGGGTGCTGGCCGGCACGATCCGGTCCACCATGGTGCCCGGGCAGGTGACGTTGCCGGCCACCCAGTCGACCAACCCGGCCGGGACGCCGCCGGCCCGGCCGACCGCCTGGTCGAGCATGCCGCGCAGTCGTCGACCGTTGGCCGGCAGGTTGTCGCAGCTCACCAGCGCCACCGGCCCGGCGTCCGCGGCGGCCCGGGCCGCCAGCCCACGCAGCAGCAGCCCCGGCACCGTGCGGGGAGGGCCGCCACCGGCCAGGTCCGCGGCGAGCGCCGCGTCCGGGGACAGTTGGCCGGTCACCGGGTCGAGTTGGTACGCCTTCTCGGTGACGGTCAGGGTCACCACGCGGACCGCCGGGTCGGCGAGCAACGCCACCACGGCGTCCGGGTCACTGGGCGCGTGGCGTACGCCGCTCAGGGCGCCCACCACCCGGGTGGCGCTGCCGGCGGCCGAGAGGGCGCTGACGCTGAACAGGTTGTCCTGCGCGGCGAGCGCCTCGACCATGGCGGTGCTGCGAGGAGCGACGGCCACGATGCCCCAGTCACCGCCGGCCGCGCCGACCGCAGCCTCGGTGAAGACGGCCTGGTGGGCGCGGTGGAACGCGCCCAACCCCAGGTGCACGACGCCGGTCGGCACGGTGCCCGGCCGGACCAGCGGGCGGGCCTCGGCGGGCAGTCGGCGCAGCACACCCAGGCCGAGCCGGGAGGCCCCGAGGGTCACCGCCATGCCGGACCGTCCGGGAAGCGGAACTCGGCGATCGACGCCGGTTTCATGGTGGCGCTGTAACCGGGTCGCTCGGGCAGCAGGTAGCGGCCACCGCGGGTCCGTACCGGATCGACGAAGTGTTCGTGCAGGTGGTCGACGTACTCGATCATCCGACCGTCGAGGCCGGTGCCCACCCGCAGGTAGTCGAAGATCGCCAGGTGCTGGACGTACTCGCAGAGGCCCACACCACCGGCGTGCGGGCAGACCGGCACACCGAACTTCGCCGCCAGCAGCAACTCGGCCAGGACCTCGTTGACACCACCGACCCGGCAGGCGTCGACCTGCATCACCCCGATCGCCTCGGCCTGGAGCAACTGCTTGAAGACCACCCGGTTGGCGGCCACCTCACCGGTGGCCACCCGGCACCGCCCACCGGTCAACTCGGCCACCGCGCGGGCGATCCGGGCGTGCCCGAGGATGTCGTCGGCGTGGGTGGGCTCCTCGATCCAGTACGGGTCGACCTCGGCCAGCGCCGCCATCGCGGTGATCGCCTCGTCGACGTCCCAGACCTGGTTGGCGTCCATCATCAACAGCGCGTCCGGCCCGATCTCCTCCCGGATGATCCGGGCCCGGCGCAGATCGTCGGCGAGCGGGCCGCCGACCTTCATCTTCATCGCCCGCCAACCGTCGGCGTACGCCTGCCGGGTCAGCGCCCGCACCTTCTCGTCGGGGTAGCCGAGCCACCCGACCGAGGTGGTGTACGAAGGAAAACCGTCACGATCGAGCGTGCTCAGTCGGTCGGCCAGCCCGTCACGGCCCTTGTCGAGGATGGCCGCCGCGTCGTCCGGGGTGAGCGCGTCGGTGATGTGCTTGAAGTCGACGCTGGCCACCAGGTCGTCGGTGGGCAGTTCGGCGAGGAAACGCCACATCGGCTTGCCGGCCACTGTGGCCCGCAGGTCCCACACCGCGTTGACCAGCGCGCCGGTCGCCATGTGGATGACGCCCTTCTCCGGGCCCAGCCAGCGCAGCTGCACGTCGGCGCTGAGCGAGCGCCAGAACGCCACCGGTTCGGCCGTGATCTCCTCGATGGTGCGCCCCCGCACGTGGTGGGCCAACGCCCGCACCGCCGCGCAGGTGATCTCGTTGCCCCGGCCGTTGGTGAAGGTGAACCCGGCGCCGGTCGGGCCGGTGTCGGTGCCCAACTCCACGTACGTCGCCGAGTAGTCGCCGCGGTTGATCGCGTCGGAGCCGTCGCCCCGGGCGGCGGTCGGGAACCGCACGTCGTGCACGTCGACGGAGGTGATGGTGATGCTCACTGGTCGCTGCCTCCAAAGTTGAAGACCCGCTTGGGTAGCCGGTACGCCAGGTCGACGATGGTCTCGGCGGCCTCGTCCATCGGCAGCCGGTGCTCGGCGACGAGGCGGGCCAGGAAACCGGCGTCCACCCGGCGGGCCACGTCGTGGCGGACCGGAATGGAGCAGAACGCCCGGGTGTCGTCGACGAACCCGGCGGTGTTGTAGAAGCCGGCGCTCTCGGTGACCGTCTCCCGGAACCGGCGCAGGACCTCGGGGGAGTCCAGGAACCACCAGGGCGCGCCGAGCAGCAGCGCGGCGTACCCGCCGGCGAGGGGCGCCAGTTCGCGGGTGAAGGTGTCCTCGTCGAGGGTGTAGAGGACCAACCGCAGCCGGGGGTCGTTGCCGTAGCGCTGAAGCAGCGGGGCGAGCGCGTGCACGTACTCGGTGGCCTGCGGGATGTCGCCGCCGACGTCGCGGCCGTGCCGGGCGTGCAGCCACCGGTTGTGGTTGCGTACCGCGCCGGGGTGCAGTTGCATGACCAGGCCGTCGTCGAGCGACATCCGGGCGAACTCCACGAGCATGTGCGCCCGGAACGCCTCCGCGTCGGCGGCGTCGGCCTCGCCGCGCCGACCCCGGTCGTAGAGCCGCTCGGCCTCGGCGGGGGTCAGGTCCAGGGTGCGCGCGGTGGGGTGGCCGTGGTCGGAGGAGGTCGCGCCGGCGGCGATGAACGCGGCGCGCCGGGCTCGCAGCGCGGCCAGGTAGCCGGCGTACGTGCCGGTGTCCTCACCGGCCCGGTCGGCGAGCCGGTCCACGTTCGTCGACCAGCCCTCGAACTCCATGTCCACCACGTCGTCCGGGCGGAACGTGGTGACCACCCGGCCACCCGGACCACCCCACCCGTCGGCGGCGAGTTTGGCGTGCTGGGCGAGGTCGTCCAGCGGCGACTCGGTGGTCGCCAGGACCTCGATGCCGAACCGCTCGAACAGCGCCCGGGGCCGGAAGTCCGGCTCGGCGAGCCGGGCCGCGATCTCGTCGTAGACGGCGTCGGCGGTGGCCGGGCCGAACGGGGTGTGCACCCCGAAAACGGTGCGGAAGGTCTGCTCCAGCCAGAGCCGCGACGGGGTGCCCCGGAACAGGTGCCAGTGCGCGGCGAAGCGCCGCCAGATCACCCGGCCGTCGGTCTCCACCGGGCTGCCGTCACGGGTGGGCACCCCCAGATCCGCAGGCGCTACGCCCTGACTGAGCAGCATCCGGGTCAGGTAGTGATCGGGCACGATGAGCAGCCGCGCCGGGTCCGGGAAGGGGCGGTCCTCGGCGAGCAGGGCCGGGTCGACGTGCCCGTGCGGCGAGATGATGGGTTGTTCCGCCGCCAGGGCGTACAGCTCCCGGGCCAGCGCGCGTTGGCCCGGTTCGGGCGGCAGGAGCAGGTCGGTGTGGTCGAACGTGGGCACGGGGTGGGGCTCCTCGTCTCCTGTGTCAGCGGGGGGTGAGCAGGTCGGCGACGCGCACGGGTTGACCGGTCTCGAAGGATCGATTGGCGGCCAACCCGGTGAGCAGCGCCAACGCGCCATCGTCGGCGGTCGCGGCGCGGCCCAACGGGTCGGGTTGACCGCCGAGGAGCACCCCGGTCATCCGGGCGTCCGCGCCGCCGTGCCCGTGCCGACTGCGACCCTCCACCGGGATCTGCCGGGGCGGGGCCCAGAACGGGCGCACTGTCAGCGTCGCACCTCCGCCCTCGGCCGGCGCGTCGGTGCCGTGCAGGGCCGCGCCCTTGACCGCGCCGGCGGTGTCCCGGTCGACGAAGTCGTTCTCGGCCACGTCCAGCTCCAGCCGGCCCCGGCTGCCGTTGACCATCACCCGGTAACCCTCCCAGGGCGCATACGCGGTGAGGTGGTAGGTCATGGTGGCGCCGGTGGAGTAACGGGCCAGCACCGCCATGTCGTCCTCGATGCTCACCCCGGGCGCGAAGACGTTGCGGTCGCGTTGGTAGCCGTCCTCGGCCTCGGCGTCGAGGTACAGCTCGCGCAGCCGGGGGTGTGCGTCCAGCCGCAGCGCGAACGGGTCGTCGACGGCGGCGGGGGAGCCGTGCGCCCGGTCGTAGTCGCGCGCGTAGCCGTGCCGGCGACCGTCCTCGCCGTAGAAGAAGAGCCGGCCGGCCGCGTACACCTCGACGGGGGTGGCGGCCAGCCACCAGTTGACCAGGTCGAAGTGGTGGCTGGCCTTGTGCACCATCAGCCCTCCGGAGGTGGCCTTGTCGCGGTGCCAGCGGCGGAAGTAGTCGGCGCCGTGGCGGACGTCGAGCAGCCACTCGAAGTGCACCGAGCCGATCTCGCCGACCGCGCCCTCGGCGAGCAGCCGTCGAACCTGTTCGTGCAGCGGGTTGTAGCGGTAGTTGAAGGCGACGGTCACCCGGCCTCCGGTCTCGGTCACCGTGTCCAGGATCCGCCGGCAGCGGGCCGCGTCCACGGTCATCGGCTTCTCGGTGACGACGTCCCGGCCGGCGCGCAGCGCGGCCACCACGTACTCGTCGTGGGTGACGTCCACGCTGGTGACCAGGACGACGTCGACGCGCTCGGCGTCCAGCATGGTCGTGAAGTCAGCGGCCGGGTACGTGGGCACCGCCCGGTGACCCAGCTCGACCAGCCAGCGGTTGTGCGCGTCCATCCGGGCCTGGTTGATGTCGGCGAAGGCGACCAGTTCGGTGGTGTCGGCGTAATCGAGCACCAGCGCCCGCACGAACATCTCCGCCCGCGCGCCGGCCCCCACCACGGCGTAGCGGACCCGTCCGGTGGCTCCAGGTGCCATGCGGTCACCTCCCACGATCCTGCAAAGGTTTGCAATGAAGTAATCACGATCGATGCGATCACGTCAACGACGGCAATGGGATCGGCGTCATATGTCAGTTTTTGTGCGGCGGTAGATCACCAAGGGAAGCGTGCGTGCCACAAAGCCGTAACCATTGACCGTTGACACTGGCGCAACCGTTTGCATTAATTGGCCACACCCACGTGACCGCCACCACATCGGACGAAGGGGTCGCCGTGCCAGTCACCATCCGGGACGTCGCCCGGGCGTCGGGTGTGCACATCTCCACCGTGTCCCGCACCTTCTCCGCTCCACACCTGGTCAACCCGGAGACCCGCGTCCGGGTGCTGGCCTGCGCGGAGGACCTGGGCTATCGACCGAACCGCGCCGCCCGGGCCCTGATCACCGGGCGGACGCACAACATCGGGCTGATCATCGCGGACATCGCGAACCCGTTCTTCCCACCGCTGATAAAGGCGGCGGAGGGGCAGGCCCGGCACCGCGACTACCACGTCTTCGTGGCCGACACCAACGAGGACCCGACCGCCGAGGAAGAGCTGGTCCACGCGCTGGCCAAACAGGTGGACGGGGTGCTGCTGTGCAGCCCTCGGATGAGCAACAGCCTGATCGAGCAGCTCAGCCGCGAGGTGCCACTGGTCGTGGTGAACCGCCAGGTGACCGGCCTGCCCTGCGTGCTGATGGACGTCGGGCAGGGTGCCCGCTCGGCGATCGAGCACCTGATCGGCCTGGGGCACCGCGGCATCGCGCTGCTCGGTGGCCCGCGCAGCTCGTGGACCAACCGGGAGATGCGCCGCGCCGCCAGCGCGGCCGCCCGAGCCGGTGGCGCCGAGCTGACCGTGCTCGGCCCCAACGCGCCCACCGAGGTCGGCGGCTCCGCCGTCGCCGAGCAGGTGCGACGCAGCGGCGTGTCGGCGGTGCTCGCCTACAACGACCTGATGGCGATCGGCCTGATCGAAGGGCTGGACGCGCTCGGGGTCCGGGTGCCGCAGGAGGTGAGCGTCGTCGGCGTCGACGACATCACCCTGAGCCGGCTCACCCGCCCCAAACTGACGACGGTGGCCACACCCACCGGGGCCGCCGGCCGGACGGCCGTCGACATGCTGCTGCAACAGGACATCGAATCACCGCGCGGTGCGCGGGGGTCCGGTGCCGGCACGGCGCTCGGCGTCCGTCGCACCACCGCACAGGTAATGCTCCAGACCGACCTGGTCATCCGCGACTCGACCGGCCCGGGCCCGTACGCCCGGCCGGCACGTCCCCTGGCCGCACCGCGTGGCCCGGACCCGCATTGCCCTGCGGGCCCGGGCATCCCGACTGCGGCCACCGGTGACGCCGTCGCCTCCTAATGCCAAGGAGTGAGCGCACATGCACCCCGCAACGCCCCCCACCACTGACGCGCCCGCCGGGCGCGCTCACCGTACCGCGCCGCCTCGGCGGCGCCTGCTGCGTGGCCTGCTCGCCGTGACGGTCGCCGCACCGCTGATGTTCGGTGCCGCCGCCTGCGGCGACGACGGCGGAGCCGCCGACCCGAACGCGCCGGTCAAGCTCTCCATCTTCTGGTGGGGCGGCGACGCCCGGGCCAAGCTGACCGAGGACGCGCTGGCCCTCTACACCAAGAAGCACCCGAACGTGACCTTCGAGAAGACCTGGCAGGCCAACCAGGGCTACTTTGACAAGTTGGCCACGCTCACCGCCGGCGGCAACCCGCCGGACCTGTTCCAGATCGACGACAACTACCTCGCCGAGTACGCGGCCCGCAACACCACGCTGGACCTGACCTCGTACCAGGAGTCCGGAAAGCTGGACACCTCCAAGTTCCCCAAGAGCCTCTGGCAGTACGGCGTCGTCGACGGCAAGCTCGCCGGCCTGGCCGCCGGGGAGAACACCCAGGGTCTGGTCTACAACAAGACGCTGCTGACCAAGCACAACCTGCCCGAGCCGACCACCGGGATGAGCTGGGAGGAGCACATCGCCTGGGCCGAGCAGGTCACCGCCAAGACCAAGGTGCCGGGCACCCAGGACCCGAGCGCCGACTACAAGGCGCTCTGGGTGTGGCTGCGCCAGCAGGGCAAGGACCTCTACAAGGGTAAGGAGTTGGGCTTCACCGCCGAGGACGTGACCACGTGGTTCGACCTGTGGAAGGGCGCCCGGGACCGCAAGGCCACCCCGACCGCCGACGTCATCCACGAGGGCAACTCCAGCGACGTCACCAAGCAGCTGGTGGTCACCGGCAAGTCGGCGACCTCCTGGGTCTGGGCCAACCAGATGCCGGACCTGAAGAAGAACACCAAGGACGAGCTGGGCGTGATCGCCTATCCCGGTGACCCGAGCGCGCAGTGGGCCCGGGCCTCGATGTACTGGTCGGTCTTCAAGGGCAGCAAGAACAGGGACGTCGCGGTCGACGTGATCAACTTCCTGAACAACGACGTGGAGGCGGTCAAGCTGCTCGGCACCGACCGCGGCCTGCCGTCCAACCTGGACCTGCGCCGGGTGGTCAGCGACGACACCACCGACCCGGCCATGAAGCAGTCCATCGCCGTCGAGGCGGAGCTGACCCAGACGTTCGGCGAGTCGCCGCAGGTGCCGATCAAGGGGCACAGCAAGGTGAAGGCCGAGCTGATCAAGGCCGCCGAGAATGCGCAGTACGGCCGCGCCACCCCCGCCGAGGCCGCCGCCCAGTTCCTCGAGGCGTGCAAGTCCGCCATCGCCTGACCGCCTCCGAGGCGAGGAGAGGAGCTGTTCGTGGCCTTGACCACGGCGCCCGAACCGACCCGACGCGGCCCCGGATCCGCCCGGGCCCACAGTGATCGACGTGGGCCCGGGCGGATCCGGCACAGCGAAGGTCTGGCCGGGTACGTCTTCCTGTCGCCGTGGCTCATCGGTCTGATGGGTGTCACGGCAATCCCGATGCTGCTGTCGCTCTACCTGAGCTTCACCAACTACGACGTCCTCACCCCCTTCTCCGAGGTGCGGTGGGTGGGGTTGGCCAACTACGAGCGGATGTTCACCGCCGACCCGTCGTACTGGCACGCGGTGCGGGTGACAGTGACCTTCGCGCTGATCGCCGTACCGCTGAAGCTGGCCGCGGCGCTCGGCGTGGCGCTGCTGCTCAACCGCGCCTGGCGCGGCGTCGGGCTGTTCCGTGGGTTGTTCTACCTGCCGTCCCTGCTCGGCGGCAGCGTCGCGCTGGCCATCGTCTGGGTCAACATGTTCAACCGCGACGGCGCGTTCAACTCGCTGCTGAGCCTCTTCGGCATCACCGGCAAACCGTGGGTCAACGACCCCGACTGGGCCCTCGAAACGCTGATGGTGCTGGCCATCTGGCAGTTCGGCGCGCCGATGGTGATCTTCCTGGCCGGGCTCAAACAGGTGCCCACCGAGCTGTACGAGGCCGCCTCGGTCGACGGGGCCGGCCGGTTCCGTCAGTTCCGCAACGTCACCCTGCCGATGCTCTCCCCGGTCATCTTCTTCAACCTGGTGCTGGAGACCATCAACGGCTTCCAGGGCTTCACCGCCGCGTTCGTGCTCAGCAACGGCACCGGCGGCCCGGTCGACTCCACCCTGATGTACACGCTGAACCTCTACATCACCGGCTTCACCGAACTCAACATGGGCTACGCCTCGGCGATGGCCTGGGTCTTCCTGCTCGCCATCGCGGTCATCACCGCGATCTTCTTCAGCACCGGACGGTTCTGGGTGCACTACTCCGACGGGGAGGACCGGTGATGGTGACGGTGACCCCGACGACAGCACCGCCGACCACAGCGCCGCCGAACGCGCGCCGCCGGCCCGGCGGACGACCCGTGCTGCGCCTGCTGATCCTGGTGGCGATCGTCGCCGTGGTGCTCTACCCGCTGATCTGGATGGTGGGCACCTCGCTGAAGTCCCAGGAGGAGATCGTCAACAACGTCGGGTTGCTGCCCGAGCGGTTCAGCCCGGGCAACTACACCACCGGGTGGTCCAACTTCGACGTCAGCTTCGGCCGGTTCTTCGTCAACAGCACCATGGTCAGCCTGCTCACCGTGGTCGGCAACGGGCTCTCCTGCCTGCTGGCCGCGTACGCCTTCGCCCGGCTGCGGTTCCGGCTGCGCGGCATGTGGTTCGCCGTCATGATCGGCACGCTGCTGCTGCCCCAGCACGTGCTGATCGTGCCGCAGTACATCCTGTTCCGCACGCTCGGGCTGGTCGGCGGCGACTGGCCGTACCTGCCGCTGCTCGTCCCGCAGTTCCTGGCCACCGAGGCGTTCTTCGTCTTCCTCATGGTGCAGTTCATGCGCGGCGTCCCCCGGGAACTGGACGAGGCGGCCCGCATCGACGGTGCCGGCCCGTTCGGCATCTTCCGGCACATCATCCTGCCGCTGAGCCGCCCGGCGCTGGTCACCACGGCGATCTTCTCGTTCATCTGGACCTGGAACGACTTCTTCCGCCAACTGGTCTTCCTGTCCCAACTGGAGGACTACACCGTCCCGGTCGCGTTGACCCTGTTCATCGACTCGACCAGCCAGAGCGCGGTCGGCCCGATGTTCGCCATGTCGGTGCTGTCGCTGCTGCCGGTCTTCCTGTTCTTCGTCGCGTTCCAGCGGATGCTCGTCGAGGGGATCAACACCAGTGGCATTAAGGGCTGAGCCGGCAGCATGGGCTGGACCCGACGACACCGGCGGCCGGCGGGACTGGCGCGACGTCGCCCGCGACGCCGCCGACCTCGCGCTGCTGGGCATCCTGCTGACCCTCGCGGCGGCACCAGTGCTCACCGTCGCCGCCGCGGCGGGCACGGCCAGCGCGGCGGTGCACGACTGGACGCGTACCGGCAGCTGGCCGTCGGCGCGCACGACCCTGCGCCGCTTCGGCCGCGCGGTGCCGGCCGGTGTTCCGGTCAGCCTGCTCGGGCTCGGCGGCGCCGTGTTGCTCACCGCCGACCTGGCAGCACTGGCCACCGGCCGGGTGCCGGGCGGCCCGGTGGCGCTGCTGGTGACCGCGCTGATCGCGGCCGGCCTGGCCGGGTACGCCGGGCTGGTCGTTGTCGAGGTGGGCAGCAACGGGGGCGGGCGGTGGCGGACCTCGGCCCGGTGTGCCGCCCGCGCCTGCCTCGACGTGCCCACCCGCTGGGCCGCGCTCACCGGGGTCGTCACGCTGGCCGGGCTGCTCGCCGTCCTGGTCACCCCGGTCGCGGTGCCGATCCTCGCCGGCTACACGGTGGCCGCGCTGCACGCCGTCACCGTCCGCCGGCCGGTCCTGGCCGACCGCACCGCCCGCCCCCCGGTCCCGGACGTCGTCGTCGGCCGCCGGGAGCTGCCGTGACCGGGGCGGTGGAGCCGGTACGGCTGACGGTCGGGGCCACGGAGGTGGCCGGGTACGTGCTCGACCCGGCGTTGGACGCGCGGCACGGGCCCCGGCCGTACCTGCACCCGGTGCGCACACTCGGCGGAACGGTGGTCACCGACGTGCTCCCCGCCGATCACGTGTGGCACCTCGGCGCGTCCCTCGCGGTGCAGGACGTCAACGGCAACAACCTCTGGGGTGGGCGCACCTACGTCCGCGACGTCGGCTACACGTGGCGCGACGACCACGGTGTCATCGCGCACACCGGCGAGATCGAGCGGTCCCCGGGCCGGTACGCGCACGACCTCCAGTGGCGCGACCGGGCCGGCGGTGTGCTGCTGACCGAACGACGAGGGCTCGCCGTGTCGGCGGTCGCGCCGGACACCTGGCGGCTCGACGTGGACTCCACCCTCACCGCCCCGGACGGCCGGGAGGTGCGCCTGGGCAGCCCGGCCACCAACGGCCGCCCGGGCGGGGCTGGCTACGGCGGGTTCTTCTGGCGGGCCGCCGCCGACGGCGAGCCGGCGGTGTTCACCGCCGACGCGGCCGGGGAGGAGACGGTCAACGGCAGTGCGGCGCCGTGGCTCGCGCTGACCGGGGCCGGGCCGGGCGGCGGGGCGTACACCCTGGTCTTCGCGGGTCTCGGGCGGGGCGACCGGTGGTTCGTGCGGACCGGGATGTATCCCGGGGTCGGTGTGGCGTTCGCGTTCGACCGGCCGGCGGTGGTGCCGGCCGGTGGCAGCCGGCACGGCCGTTACCGGGTGTGGGTTACCGACGGGACCCTCGACCGCGAGGGTGTCGCCGCACTGGTCCCGAAACCCCCCGGTCGATCATGAAGTTGTAGCCGTGACACGCCGATGTGCGGGGCAACAACTTCATGATCAACGGGGTGAGGCGGGGGTGGTGGTGCGGGTTGGCAGGGCGGCGGTGACCCGGATGGCCTTGACGATCGCCGGGATGGAGCCGATCAACAGCACCAACCCCCAGATGATCGCGATGATCGCGAAGACCAGCGCCGCCACGTCGTCGACGATGCTGACCAGGATCACCGGCACCAGGTTGTGCAGGAACTCCAGCACGACAGTGCACAGCAGGGTGGTGAGGATCAGCAGGACCAGGCCCTTGTTCTGCAGGAAGCGCGGCTGGGCCAGCACCAGCATCCCGGCCCACACCAGCTTGAGCAGCAGCACCAGCCCGAGCAGCACCGCCGCCTCGCCGACCGGGAAGAACCCCCACAGCGCCAGGTACGCCAGGGTGCCGAAGGGGACGGCCAGGAAGAGCGACACCATGATGGACAGCTCCACGAACGCGACGACCAGGGCGATCAGCCCGACGATGATCAGGATGATCGAGAAGATCAGGCTGGCGACGCCCTGCACCCGACCCTGGACCCGTTCGGGCAGCAACAGGCCCAGGCAGAACAGCCCGGTGCTCCAGACCGCCACCGCGTCGATCAACGCGAGGTAGCCGGTGCCCCGGCCGGACGGCTCGCTGACTCCCGACACGTCGTCGATCTCCACGTCCAGCGCGCCGGCGCTGTCCGCGAGGGCCGCACCGGCGTCGGCCCCGCCGAGCAGCAGCCCGGCACCGAGCTCCACCCCGATCGCCAGGACGATGGCGAGCATCGCCATCAGCAGGAACGGCTTGCGCAGGTCACCCACGGCGGCACCTTCCTCTCAGTCCAGGTCGGGTCAGGACGTGGCCACGACGACCGTGCAACCGCCCAGGCCGGGGCAGACCAGGCCCACCTCGGTGGCCTGGTCGACGGCGATCTTCGCCACCGCGCCGGTGCCGTCCGCCGCCGGCTCCACCTCGTCGCGGATGGTGAGGTCGGCGTCGCCGGGCGCCGGGGCGACGACCGTGAACCGCGCCGCGCTGCGCAACACCAGGGTGCGCAGCCCACCCGGGTCGGCGACCCGCAGCACGCAGTTGCCGGAGAAGACCAGCCGACCGGGCTCCTCGACGCAGTCGGCGC
>NZ_QGSZ01000363.1 GCF_003857055.1 Micromonospora inaquosa
ATGCTCGGCCTCACCCGCCTGCGCCTGCAAAACGCAACCCACCGTGACGAACAAGGCGCCCACCACGACACCTGACCTCTGCAAGATCAGCCGTACTCACCTCTGCACTCCAACGAGTACCCCGACACCACGCAGATCTGCACCGACAAGACAGGCACACTGACGCTCAACCAGATGACCGCCCGGGAGATGCTGCTCGCCGGCCGCCGCTTCACAGCATCCGGCCAGGGCTACGCGACCGACGGACGGATCCGCACGACCGACGGGTCACCGCTGCCGGACACGCTCAACCACGCGCTGCTCGCCATGGCGTTATGCAGCGACGCGGTGCTGCGCGACGGCGACGTGGTCGGCGACCCCACCGAAGGCGCCCTGGTGGTCCTCGCGGAAAAGGGCGGCATCGACGTCGCGGCGTTACGCGCGGAACGTCCCCGGGTCCTGGAGATCCCGTTCGACTCCGACTACAAGTTCATGGCCACCTTCCACCACTGGACCGACGACCAGGACGAGGAGGTGGTGCGCTGCTTCGTCAAGGGCGCCCCGGACGTGCTATCCGCCCGCGCCGACCGCTATCTGGGCGAGTCCGCCATCGTGGCATTCGACGCCGCCGCACAGGCCAGATACGAGCGGGTCAACGGGGAACTGGCCGCGCAGGGCATGCGGGTGATGGCTATCGGCGTGGAGGACTTCCCGGCTGCGGGATTCGACCCCGTGGAAGACCCGAAGGACATGCTCGACCGGGTGGTGCTCGTCGCCCTCGTCGGTATCGTCGATCCGCCGCGTCCCGAGGCGCGCCAGGCCATCGCCGAGTGCCGCAGCGCCGGCATCCGGGTGCGGATGATCACCGGCGACCACGCCGTCACGGCCGCGGCCATCGCCGGGGAACTCGGCATCCCCGGGCAGGCGGTGACCGGGGCCGACCTAGACGCGATCGACGACGACGCCCTCCTCGCCCGCCGGCTGGACGACATCGGGGTGATCGCACGGGTCTCACCCAGCCACAAGATGCGGATCGTGCGGGTGTTGCAGGACCGCGGCGACGTGGTCGCGATGACCGGCGACGGCGTCAACGACGCCCCCGCGCTGCGCAAGGCCGACATCGGTGTCGCGATGGGATTGACCGGCACGGAGGTAACCAAGGAAGCCGCGACGATGGTCCTCACCGACGACAACTTCGCCACCATCGTCGCCGCTGTCCGCGAGGGCCGCGGCGTGTATGCGAACATCGTCAGCTTCACCCGCTTCCAGGTCTCCACCGCTTTGAGTTTCGTCGCGACGTTCCTGATCGCGTCGCTGACCGGCATCGCCGGCGGTGCCCCGTTCACCGCGCTGCAGATCCTGTTCGTCAATCTGGTCATGGACGGACCACCCGCGATGTCACTCGGTGTCGAACCGGTCAGCGCGGACGCCATGAGCCGGCCGCCGCGACCCCGTCACGAACGGATCCTCAACCGGCAGCGGCTGCTACGGATCGGGCTGGCCAGCACGGTGATGGCCGCCGGCACCCTCGCCGTGCTGGCGTGGGCCCCCGGACCCGCCCCCACCACCGCCGGCCAGGCCAGCGTCGCCGGCACCATGGCGTTCGTGACATTCGTGTTCTTCCAGGCGTTCAACCTACTCAACGTCCGGCACGACACCCGCAGCGCGTTTCGCCGTGAGACCCTCGAAAACCGGTCGGCGTTCGTGGCCACCGCGACCGTGGTCGCCTTGTTGGTGCTGCTCGTGGAGATGGACGTCCTGCACGGCTCGTTCACCACCACCGATCTGACGTCCGGACAGTGGCTGACCTGCGCCACGGTCGGCGCCACCATCCTGATCGCCGGTGAGCTGGTCAAGGGCGTCCTGCGCCGCCAGGCCCGGCAGGCACGCCGGCAGACCACGGAGGTTCCCGCATGAGCAGCGAGCCCCTTTCCCGGTGGGGCCGTGGCTAGTCCGCGAGCCGGCCTGGAACCCGAAACTGCTGGCCCAGACGGAGTCGGTGTTCGCCCTCGCCAACGGCCATCTCGGGCTGCGCGGCAACCTCGACGAGGGCGAACCGCACAGCATCCCGGCAGTTATCTCAACGGCGTCTACGAGCAGCGCCCGCTGCGGGTGTCACCGGCCGGCCGGCGGGCGGGTTGCGGATCGGCAGCACCCCGCTGGTGTCCTTCACCCAGCGGGCGGTCGCCGCGATCGACTACACGGTCGAGGCCGTTGACTCGAATCTGCGGATCACCGTGCAGTCGGGCCTGGTCGCCAACGAGGCCCAGCCGCAGACCTCCGGCGATCCCCGCGTCGCCGCAGTTTTGGACGGCCCCTGGCCGCCGTGGAACAGGACACCCGAGCAGCACGGCACGGTGCCGCTGCACCGCACCGGGCCAGCGGCGTGCTGATCGCGGCCGGCATGGACCACGAGATCACCGCGGCGGGGCGACTACGACGAAGAAGCCGACGTCCGCGAGGGCTGGCCCGCACCACCGTGGTCACCGTCTTACGTGCTGGCCAGCAACTACATGTCGTCATATATCTCGGGTACGGGTGGAGCGCGACCGCTCGCCGCAGGCGCTCCCCGATCAGGCCGCGGGCCGCTGCCGACACGCTGCGCCGGCGGCGCAGCGCTCTCGGCCTGGCGCGGCGAAGGGCCCGCACGCTCGGACTGTCCGGGGCGGCGTTCCCCTGGCGGACCATCCGCGGCGAGGAATGCTCGGCGTATTGGCCGGCCGGCGCCGCGGCGCTGCACCTCAATGCCGTCGTCGCCCGGACGGTCGACCTCTAACGGCAGGTCGCCGGTGATGCCTGTGTGGAAGGCGACTGCGGGTCGTCGGCCGTCGTCGAGGACTTGGCGGGCTGCGCCAGCATCCCGGCGTGCTGGCCTTGGCGCCGCGGCTGCCCGCCGGCGTCACCCGGCTGAGGTTCCGGATCCGGCACAGCGGCCTGCGCCTGCGCGTCGACGCCGACCACGACATCGTCCAGCTTCGCACTGCGCGACGGCTCCGATGCCCGGTTGCCGGTGCTGCTCTACGGCGAGCAGGTCGACGTCGGCGCCGTCGTACCCCTCGGGCCGGTACTGCCCGAGCCTCGGCAGCCCGCCGGACGAGCCCTCGACTCATGGCATCGCCGTCTCACGACACATCCGGCGACGTGACGTGAGGCACGACCATGATCGGCCGGTGCGCGTGGTGCACGGTCGCCACGGCCACACTGCCGAGCAGGGCTTCGCGGACCGCAGATCTTCCGCGTGAGCCCACCACCACCAGCGCCGCCCGCCGGTGCCGCGCGTGGCCGGCCAGCGTTTCGGCCACGGCGCGCGCCGCCGTGGCGTGGCGCCCGTGCGCCGCGAGCGGGATCACGTCATGGCTGCCGGCGGACGGCGTGTGCTGGTCGCCCTGATTGACGCTGGCTAGCTCCACGGTTCGCGTGGGGAACAGCCGTGCCACCGCGGCGAGTGCCGCCTGTGCGCCGGCGGAGCCGTCCCATCCGATGATGATCGGGCCGTCGGTCACGTCCGCCCGCTCCGCCATGAGCAGTGGGTGGGGGAGGACGAGCACGGGGCGTGCGGCGTAGTGCACAACCATGTCGGAGACGCTGCCCAGGACGGCTTTGGCGCCGCCCAGCCCGCGGGAACCGACCACGATCAGGTCGGGGTCGAGTTTCTCCGCGACCTGGGTGAGGTGCACGCCCTCGCCGCCGTAGGTGCGTTCGACCAACGTGTGCGCGTCCCAGTCGGCGGCGACGGCGAGGGTGGCGCCCATCGCGGCGAGGCGATGTGCCTCGCCGGCGCCTTCCCGCTCGATAGCGTCGACGAACTCGTTGACGGCGGCGGCGCCTTTCCATAGCCGCTGACGCAACGGCTCGCTCGCGAACGGTGGTGTCCAGAGGTGACCGATCCAGGCCTCCGCCTCAGGGAGCAGAGCGGCGCCGATCTCGATGGCCGCGCTGGCCGATTGTGATCCGTCGTAGCCCACCAGGATCCGGGTGGTGGGCGTCTCGGACATCGATCCTGAACTCGGCTGTACGGTAATGGTCATTTCTTTGCTCCTCATCCAGGTGGAATCGGGGTGCATGCGGCAATCGTGCGGGCCACACGCTGGCGTTGTCTGCCCCCAGCCTGTTCCCGGGCCTCGTCAGGTCGCCTGTTTAGGGTGGACGATCATCACCGGGCAGTCGGCGTGGTGCAGTAGCTGCTGACCGACCGATCCGAGCAGGCTGCCGACCAACGCGCCGTGGCCGCGGCTGCCGACGATCAGCAGAGTCGCCTCGCGGGACACGTCGATCAAATTCTTCGCCGGGCTACCGGGGCCGATGAGGGTCTTCACCCGCACTGCGGGGTACTTGTCCCGCCACGGCGCGAGTGTCGCTTCGAGGTCGCGGGCCGCGTCTCGCGAGGCCGCGTCCGGGTCGTAGGGCAACGGTGGCACACCCATTTCGTACGGTGGCGTCGGCACCGGGTAGCTGCGAACGGCGAGCAG
Organism: Micromonospora inaquosa; assembly: GCF_003857055.1. Lineage (GTDB taxonomy): Bacteria > Actinomycetota > Actinomycetes > Mycobacteriales > Micromonosporaceae > Micromonospora > Micromonospora inaquosa. Next base: position 4,449 of record NZ_QGSZ01000363.1, read on the forward strand.
CCCGCAACCGCGCCGCTGCGCCTGGTCGAATCCCAGTGCGAGGGCGCGCTGCGCCGAGGCCGAGCCGTCGACGCCGACCGTGATCGGACCGGATGGGGTTTCGCGTCGGCCGCCACGGACGACCACGACGGGACAGGTCGCGTGGGTGACGACCTGCTGGCTGACCGAGCCGAGCAGCAGGCTGGCGAAGCCGCCGCGTCCGCGGTTGCCGACCACGAGCATCGCCGCGCTGCGAGCAGCGTCCAGCAGGATGGAGATCGGGTCGCCGATCACCGCGGCGCCGGAGACCTCGATGCCCGGTTCGCAGGTGCGGGCCTCGGCGGCGGCCGCGGCTGCCATCTGATCGAACTGCTGCGCGATGGCGTCCGGCAGTTCTGCCACGCCGTCGAACGCTTCGGCCGGCCCGTTCCACGTGTAGGCGGTGAGGATCTTCAATGGGACGCCGTGGAGGCGGGCCTCGGCGGCTGCCCATCGCACTGCGGTCCTGCTCTGCTCGGAGCCGTCGCTGCCGACGACGATGTCGGGATGTCTCATCTCTGCCTCCAGATCGGGCAACGGTTGTGGGTGTTTCGTTGCGACGAACGATGTCCGACGGTGGTCGTCGCCACCGGTTGCTGGGCGAGCGACTCCCGGGCGCCTTGAAGGGTTGCGGTTTGCGTCGTGCCGCCCGACGCGACGGGTTCGAGGCCGCCGTTGGTTCCCCAGCCAACGGTTGGTATGTGACGTGTGTCAGGGCAGCCGTGGGGTGTAGCCGCCGCGGTCGAGGACGTCGTTGGAGCCTTCGAAGATGGGGAAGATCCGGCTGTCGCGTAGCGCCTTGGCTGCCGGGAGTCGGCCATGTAGGCCTGTCCGCCGAGCAGTTGGAAGACCCGGTTGGCGGCGTACCAGTAGAACTCGCTGCCGGCGATCTTGGCGCCGGGTTCGGTCAGGGCGAACCCGGCGAGTTTGCGGCCGGCGGCCAGATCCGGCAGGAACCGAGCTTTCTTGGACAGCGGCGGCCGCTCATAGGGCCGTTCGGGTTCTTCACCGAGCAGCACGATCTCGCCGCCGAAGCCGGTCTCCCGCAGCGTCTGCGCGGCCTTCGCCCCGGCCAGCCCTGCCCCGACGATCACGAACACGTGTGGGTCTTTCATCGACTTCTCTCCTTGCGATGCGTCGTCGTGGCTCGGTCTTCGGTGGCTAGGGCAGCGGTGCGTTCACGGGCCAGCGGCGGCGCCCGCGCTGGTGATGACGCTGGTAGGAATCGGGCAGGTCGGGGTTCATCCGGTTAGCCGGAGTCGGTATCGTTCGTTTGGCGACGGTGAGCAGCAGGGCCGCGTCCTCCAGGGCTGTCACCGAGTGTCGAACGTCGGGCACGATGAGTAGCTGACCGGTCGATACGTCGGTGGTGTCGTCGCCGGCCGTGACCCGCACCCGCCCGCGTAGCACCTGCACGGTCGCCTCGCCCGGGTGGTCGTGCTCCTCGATCCGTTGGCCGCAGGCCAACGCGATCACGCTTTGGTAGAGCAGGTGCGGACGTCCGCCATCAATGGTGCGCATGTTGCGGCGGCTCGACGCGTTGAGCGCGCGGCTCAGCAGTCCATCGGCGAGCGCCGTCAACGACCATTTCTCCATCACCAGCTCCTATCCGTGCGGCAAGGCGTCAACACCGGCGGTCGACGGTGTCGCCGCACCCCGCCGGTCGTCGCGGTGGCGCCGGGATCGGCGTGACCGCGCTGCTCGGGTGGTCTCCGGTGCCGGCTGCGGGTGCCGCCCGGTGAGGGCGGTGAAGACGCCGGTGAGTTCCAGGACGCGGCGGACTTGACGCTGCGGGTTGACCACCGTGTAGCGGTGTCCCCGGCTGACGGCGGTGTTGCGGCCGACCACCAGCGCGCCGATACCGGCGCAGTCCAGGAACGTCACCCGGGCCAGGTCGACGACCACGGCGATCCGGTCCGGCGTCTGCAGGGTGTCCTGAAGGGCTGATACCAGCGCGTCGACGGCGCCCATGTCCACGTCGCCGGCGAGGGCAAGCGTGACCAGGCCGTCGTCACGGTGATGTCGAGTCAACGAGAAACGCATGAAGGCCTCCGGGCGGTGTGCCGATGTCCTGTCGCGTGCATCGTCGTGCGGTGGCACTCGTCGTCGGTGCCGGTGGTGTCAGCCGGTCTGCCTGCGCTGGCACGGCACGCAGAACCGGGCATGCGGCAGGATCTCCAGTCGTTGCAGCGCAATGTCGGCCGTGCAGCGTTCGCAGCTGCCGTAGCTGCCCTCGGCCATGCGACGCAGCGCGTGAGCGGTGTCGGACACCGCCTGGCGGGCCGACGCGATGAGCGCGGCGAGAGTGTCGTGGTCGTAGCCGCCGCGGCTCCGCTGCCGGCTGCGCACGGTGAGCTCGGCGAGTTGGTCGGTGCTCCGTTGGAACTGCTCCTCCAAGCTGGTGCGGAGCAGGTCGATCGGATCCTGCACGGTGCTGGTCACCTCAATGGTCCTTTCACAGCTCGAGTAGCGGCTACGGATGCCAACCACCGCCAGACCGGCTGGGTGGGTGTGGCACTGCCACGGGGCGCGGTGGCCATCTACGGTGACTTCCACCCGCGGTGAAGGGCTGCCGGCTCAGCGCATAGACGGCGAGTGGGCGCGGCGTGGACACCGTGCTCGACGTTCCACAGCCGAGTCCCGCCACTGTCATGATCGCCGGTCGATGTCGGATGCGACCGGCGCGTCCCGGGGCAACCGGACGGTCGAACACCGTTCCTCGGGGCGGCCGCACGCGGCCCGCTGCCAGGGTCAGGATGTGACTTATCACCGTCGGCCTCCCGGCTCGTTCCAGAACAACCACCGTCTGTCCAGCCTGTGCCGCCCTGAACGCGATGGCAGCGGGCCGCACCGGTCAACACCAAGGCGCGTGGTTGCCGACCGTCCGCAAGCACGGGACCCTCAGCACCCGGCCCTCAGTGCCACCGCCCGGGATGCGACCCCGACAACGGGTTCGGCCTAACCAGGTCCGCCGCCCGCACGGCCAATCATGTCGAGGTGGTTCGCCGCCGCCTGGGTGACTGGCGTGAATCAGCTCGGCTGCAGGGTGGCTTCGACGCTGATCCGAGCACCGGCGAACAGCCGTGAGACGGGGCACAATGCGGCCGCCTCGTCCACTACCTTCTGAAAGCCTGCCGCGTCGAGCCCGGGCACCCAGCCGTCCACGCGCAGCGTGGAGGACACGATGGTCGGTACGCCGTCGACGTCGTCCAGGGTCACCGTTGCCGCGACGTTGAGGCGATCCGGTGGCGTGTGGGCCTTGCCGAGCAGCAGCGTGAGTGCCATCGCGAAGCAGGACGAGTGAGCGGCGCCAACCAATTCCTCGGGACTGGTCTTGCCGCCGGGCGTCTCCGTGCGCGCCGCCCAGGTCACGTCCAGCCCGTCGAGTGCGTCGCTCCCCGAGCGGATCACTCCGCCGCCGGCGGTCAACGAGCCTTCCCAGGTCGTTTCTGCGGTTCGTTGGGCAATACTCATCTGCGACTCCTCAAGTATCGATGCGGTGACGGGTGACGGGGCTGCGCGGCATGGAACTGTTGGATCGTGGCCACGTGGCCCTCGTTCTGCCCTGTTGATGGACACTGACCTGCAGCGACGACCGCCGGCCGGACCACTCTGTTATCGAGCCGACATCGCCTCGATCACCATCAATGATTGCCGTCGGTCCGGTCCGGCACAGGTGCCGCCGCCGGTCAGGTCGGGTGCCGCAACTTGCCGATGCTCGGCACTACGGCGCTCACGACACCGCGGCGCGGGCCAGCGAATCGGACGGTCGCCTACACCACCAATCCCGTCAACCTCTGGCCGGCCAGCCCTCGTCGGGTCTGCCGACGCCCCGTGGACGTGGCCGGCACACGGAACTCGCACCCGATCATCGCTCGCGTTTCGCGCGGAGCCGCCGGACCGATCCCCCGCCGCGGTGATCGGCCTCCGCCTGGCCCCTTCCGGTGAGACACCACCAGGTCGAGCTGATGCCGGGGTAGGGCAACCATGGCGCCCGGCGTTGCCGGGACCCGGCAATCTGTCACCGCGGTAGGTGCTGGCCACACACCTGTCCCGCGATGAGGGCATGGCGCGAGCATTGCGACGACACCTCGCACCGCGGTCCGTGTGGCAATCCGCGAGCGATCCCCATCGAGGAGGATCCATGAAAAGGCAGGTAAGGCTCCGCCGGGTCTACGATGATCCCTCACCCGATGACGGCGCCCGGGTGCTGGTCGACCGGGTGTGGCCACGCGGTCTGACCAAGGCTGCGGTCCATCTCGATGAGTGGGTGAAGGACATCGCGCCGTCCACGCCGCTGCGCCGCTGGTACGGCCACCGACCGGAACGGTTCACCGAGTTCCGGGACCGCTACCTGGTCGAACTCCGCGACGCCCGACCAGCAGCCGCCATCGACCGGCTCCGGGAACTGACCCGCACGAGGACCGTCACGCTGCTGACGGCCACCCGAGACGTCGAGCACAGCCAGGCAGCCGTCCTGAGTGACCTTCTACGCGGCGCCCGAACAGCCCGTGACCCGGCGCCGGAGGCGCCTGGTTCGACCCCACGCCGCCGCCGGGTGAACGTCGGCGGTCCGCCGCATACGGACGCTCAGGGGGCCCGAGCATGAGACACGAGGCGACGGCGGTCGACCGGCCGCCCGCTGTCGCGTTCACCGACGCCGCTACCGCGGCCGGGAACGCGCCGTCGATCCTCAACACCCAACCGTGGCTGTGGCGGGTACACCCGGAACGACTGGACCTGTTCGCCACCCGCAGCCGCCAGCTGACGGCCGGAGACCCTCAGGGCCGGCAGCTGATGCTCAGCTGCGGGGCCGCGCTGCACCACGCCCGGATCGCACTCGCCGCTGACGGCTGGTCGGCGCACGTGGCCCGGCTACCGGAAGCAAACGATCCGGACCTGCTGGCCACGCTCGTGATGCACGGCCGGACGCCGGTGACGATGGAGGCCCTGCGCCTGGCGCACGCGATACGCATCCGGCACACCGACCGGCGGCCGGTGAGCGAGCGGTCCATACCCGAGGTGGGGTTGCGGGCTATCGCGGCCGCGGCCTGCGCGGAAGGCAGCCTGCACATCCTCTCCTCCGACAACGTGGCGGAGCTGGGTTCCGCGGCAGGCCGGGCCGCGACGGTGGAAGCCGGCGACCCGCAGATCGCCGCGGAACTGACCTACTGGACCGGCCGTGCCCGGCTGTCGGGCGCCGGCCTCCCCGACAGTGTGCTGCCCGAGCACCCCACGCAGACCACCGTGCCCAGCCGCGACTTCGGCCGGCCCGGGACGCTGCCGGTCGGCGCCGGGCACGACCGAGCCGCGGTCTACGCGCTGCTGTTCGGCGACGGTGACGGACCGCAGGACTGGCTGCGTGCCGGAGAGGCACTGTCGGCGGCCTGGTTGACCGCCACCACCATCGGCGTGTCAGTGGTACCGCTCAACGGTGTCGTCGAGGTCGCCGCCACCTGGCACACCCTGCGGCACCTGCTCGCCGGCCTCGGCCACCCGTACCTCGCTCTGCGGCTGGGGATCGCCGATCCGGAACAGCACGGGCCGCCACCGCGAACACCGCGGCTTGCTGTCACGCAGGTGATCGACACCTCCGCGGTGCCCTCGGACCAGCTCTGATCCCACGCGCACCGGGGGTGTCGCCACTCGTCGACACCAGATCTCTTGGCCCTCGACGCGTTTCACTCGAGTTGCGTACGTGGGCAGCCGGGTTCAGCGGTAGCTCGAGTTCGCCCGTCCCGCTCAACCGTTACGAAGGCGACCGATGGGAGATCCTGCGATGCAGTACGCACGCGACGGCGCGATGTCCGCTCTGGTCCTTGGTTTCTTCGCGTCCTGCTGGTTCGGGTGGGCGCAGGAGAAGCCTCCGCCGGGTGGCGGTCACCGCTGATCGTGGGCGCGGTGCTGAGTTTGATCGTCGCCGTGGTCGGTGCGGTGTACGTGTGGCGGAATTGCTCAGGTGGTTCGGCGCTGGGTGAACCGGGTGCCATGCGCCGGTACGCCATCTTCGTCGGCGTCGAGTTCGGCATCGCCGCGGTAGGCGCCGCCGTGATCGCCCTCTGCGGAGGCGGCGAGCACATCGCCGCGTGGTCTGCCTGGTGGTAGGCGTGCACTTCTGGCCGATGTCACCGGTCCTGAAAAGCCGGTCCCTGGTGGCGCTGGGGGCGCTGTTGACTGGTGTCGCGGTCGGAGCCGTCCTCCTCTCCCGAACTACCGCCGTCGTCACGAGTGCCATCACGGGGGCGGGGGCCGGGCTGGCCCTGCTCGGCTTCGCCAGCTGGGCTGCGCTGTCGGCCATCGCGTAGTCCGAGCGGGCCGGAACTGCGGCTACGCCGCCGACCCGCTCCACCCGTGAGTTCGGCGCGTTCAGGCCGTGGTAGCCAATTGGGCGGTCGCGCGCTTCGGCGTGGCGCGCCACTGTTCGGAGCCGAAGACCTCGTAGCGGATCTGGCCATCGCTGATCCCGCGGCGGTGCAGCCCAGCCCGGACGCTCTGCATGAACGGCACCGGGCCGCACAGGTAGACCTCGGAGCCGGGGTGCAGCGGGATGACGTCGGTGTCGACGAAACCGTGGTACGCGTCCGGGACGTCGCTCGCCTGCTCGTACCAGACGAAGGTGGTGCAAGACGTCAGCCGCGAGCCGTGGCCGGTCATTTCCAGGCGCAGCGGGTGGCGGTCGGCGCTGCGGTCGGCGTGCACGATCGTGACCTGCCGGGTCGGCTGGGTACGGGCCACGTGGTCCAGGATCGCGGCCATCGGGGTGATGCCCACCCCGGCGCTGACCAGGACGAGCGGCGCCGCGCTGTCGCGCAGGGTGAGGTCGCCGTACGGGTGGCTCAGCCGCAGCCGGTCGCCGGCGTCGACCTGGTCGTGCAGGAAGGTCGAAACCACGCCGTCCGGGGCGCCATCGCTGCCGCGTACCCTCCGCACCGTGATCCGCAGGGTGCCGCCGGTGGCCGCCTGGGAGAGCGAGTACTGCCGCAGTTGGCGGCTGCCGTCCGGCAAGTCGGCGGCGACGGTCACATACTGGCCCGGCAGGAAAGCGGGGGCCGGGAGCCCGTCGACGGGGGTCAGGATGAACGACATCGTGTCGTGCGCTTCGGCGATCTTCTTCGCTACCAGGTAGTCGCGCCACGGGTCGGCGCCATCCACCCCGGCTTCGGCATACAGACGGGCCTCGCGGCCGATAAGCCGAGCGGCGAAGAGCCAGTAGACCTCGTCCCAGGCGGCGGCCACCGCGGGGGTGACCGCGTCGCCCAGCGTCGCGCCGACCGCGCCCATCAGGTAGCGACCGACCATCGTGTACTGCTCCGGGCGGATGCCCAGCGCGCAGTGCCGCTGCGCAATGCGCTCCACGATGTGGTCGAAGACCACGCTCTTCGGGCCCGCGCCGACCAGGTGCGCGGCGAAGGCCGCGACCGCGCCGGCCAGGGCGCTGCGTTGCTCACCGGTGGCCTGCGCACTACGGCTGAACAGGTCGAGCAACTCCGGATTCTCGTCGAGCATCGTCTCGTAGAAGGTGCCGGAGATCTGGTCGAGGTGCTTGCCGACGACCGGCAGGGTGGCCTCGATGACCGGGGCGCTGGTGGCAGAGAGCATCGGTTTCTCCTGGTGACGGATGGAACGGTCAGCGCCGGCCGAGACTGAGCAGTACTTGCCGGGCGGGCGGGGCGATCAGATCGCCGACGGTGATCGGGTCGAGTGTGGCGTAGAACGCCTCTTGGGCGCGGCGCAGCGCCCCGCGCAGCAGACAGTCCCGGCTCAGCGGGCAGGCCTGCTCGCCCTCGCAGTCGACGACCTCGGTATCGCCCTCCAGCTTCCGGACTAGCCCGCCGATCGACGCGGTGTGCGCGATGCCGGCGAGGCGCACCCCGCCGCTGCGGCCCCGAACGGTCTCCAGCAGCCCCAGATGCTGCAGTCGCTGCACCACCTTGGCCAGGTGGTGCCGCGGCACCGCGAGCACCTCGGCCAGCTCGTCGATGGTCAGCCGGTCGTCGCGCACCGCGCTGAGCATGAGGATGCGAAGACTGATGTCCGTGGATCTGTTGAGCCGCACGAACCGACCCTACCGATAAGAGGACTCTCAAAGTCATCTTTATGAGCGGTGTCACGGCGATGGGACCCGAAGGCCCGACGGTCGCTGGGACATGCCGTCGCCAGGATCCCCCGTTCGGGCAGTGGATGGACTGCGTGAGGTGATCACCGCCGGATGACTTTGGTCTCGCCCCGCATCGATGTTCCGACGAATGCGCCGACCGCCAGCCTCAAACCTGGAAACCTGGCCGGGGCGGCGCTGTTGCCCGCCCGGGAACCGCGATCGTGTAGGGATTTTCGTCCTGCACCACGTCGATGCTGCCGGCGATCCTGCTGCGGACCGCCACCTCCGGTGCCGGACGTTGTCGTGCAACGCTGCCCCGGCCCACTCGGCGCGGTACTCATTGGCGAACCCCCGTCCCACACTGATCGTGAGCATGACCCCGATGACCACGGGCGTCGGTGTGCTCACCGACGAAGTAGGACACGACGGCCGCGGCAGTCAGCAGTCTCGGCTGGTCAGCTGGGTGGCGGCAGGGGTCATAGCGCGCCGTTCGCGCGCAGTTTGTCCAGTAGCAGGTGAAAGTAGACGAGGCCCTCGTAGGGACGCCACGGAGATGTCAACTGCTGGATACGATCGTAGGTCGGCTTGCCGGCGAGGTGGAACAATCGTTGCAGGTTGTTCTGCGCCCCGACGTCGTCGCCCGGGAAGGTGTCCAGCCTTCCGAGTCCTCGCAGCAGTACATACTCCGCGGACCACCGGCCGATGCCGTGCACGCGCGACAGCGCGGCGACAGCCTGGTCGTTGTTCAAGCCCTCAAGCCGCTCCAGATCCACACTCGTGTCGACGACATGGACGGCGAGCTGCTGGATCGCCCGCGCCTTCTGGCGGCTGAACCCGAGCTCGCGGATCGCTTCCTCGCCCACGTCGGCCAGGTTGGCCGCTGCGGGGAATGCGTGCCGCACACCATCGTGGCTGTGACAGGTTCGTTCGGCCCCACCCTGACGGCTTGATCTGGCCCCACCTGGTGTTCGGGCGGATGGTTGTGACGGCTTGATGTGGCCCCACCTTTTGTTGGGGATGGGAAGATCGTCGCGACACCTGCCGAGGAGGCCCGTTGGGGTCGTCCAAGGTGGAGTTGTTCGAGGCGATTCGCCGTGACCGGCGGGTCGACAGCTTGTCGATCAGGGCGTTAGCCGAACGGCATGGAGTGCATCGACGCACCGTTCGCCAGGCCTTGGACAACGCGGATCCGTTGCCCCGCAAGACGCCGGTGCGACGCTCGGCGCGGCTCGATCCGTTGAAGAGGTTGATCGACGCGATGCTGCAAGCCGACCTCGACGCTCCTCGCAAGCAGCGTCATACGGCCCGGCGGGTCCTGGCCCGGCTGGTCGACGAACACGGCGTTGTCGACCTGTCCTACTCGACGGTTCGTGACTACGTGGCCCTGCGGCGGCCTCAGATCGCAGCCGAAGCAGGTCGTGGATTGGAGACCGCGTTCGTGTTGCAGACACATCTTCCAGGGGCAGAGGCCGAGGTCGATTTCGGTGATGTCTGGGTCCGCCTGGCCGGCGTGATGACCAAGTGTTTCCTGTTCACACTCCGGTTGTCCTACTCCGGCAAGGCCGTGCACCGGGTATTCGCCTCGCAGGGACAGGAGGCGTTCATCGAGGGCCACCTGCACGCGTTCGCCGTCCTCGGAGGCGTCCCGACCGGG
>NZ_QGSZ01000368.1 GCF_003857055.1 Micromonospora inaquosa
GGGTTGACCTTCCCGGCGCTTGCGGAGCAGACTCCCCGGAAACGTTTACAGCTATCGGGTGGAGGTGCCGAACGTGGGTCGTAAACGTTTACAGGAACCGGCGGACGGCCGGCCCACGGTGCACACCGTCGCGGCCCGCGCCGGCGTCTCCATCGCGTCCGCCTCGCGGGTGCTCAACGGCGTCGGCGGCAGTCCCGAGACGATCCGCAAGGTTCGCGAGGCGGCGGCCGAGGTGGGCTATGTGCCCAATGCGATCGCCCGGTCGTTGCAATCGCAGCGCACCGGTCTCGTCGCGCTCGCGGTGGAGGACATCGGCAACCCGGTCTACGTGGAGATGATGCGGGCCATCGAGGCCGTGGTCGCGTCCTCCGGGCGGCAACTGCTGGTTCACGCCACCGGCGGGCGGATCGACAACGAGACCGCCCTGCTGCGGCGGCTGGCCAACCGCTACGTGGACGGGATGATCGTCTCGCCGATCCGGGTCACCGACGACCACCTCACCGCGCTGACCGACAGTCCGGTGCCGGTGGTGGTCGTCGGCCAACTCGGCGCGGACGCCCCGATCGACAACGTGCGCACCGACTCACGACACGGTGTGGCGCTGGCCGTGGACCATCTCGTCGCCACCGGCCGCCGACGGATCGGCTTCGTCAACGGCCCACTCGACACCGTCCCGGGCGCCGCCCGCGACGCCGGATTCCGGGCCGCCCTGGACCGACACGGCATCCCGCTCGACGACGAGCTGATCGAGGTCGGCGACTTCCAGTACGCGGCCGGCCGCGCCGCCACCGAGCGACTCCTCGCCCGCGCAGACCCGGACGCCCTGGTCTGCGCCAACGACCTCATCGCGGTCGGCGCGCTGCACGCCCTACTGGTCGCCGGTCGCCGGGTGCCGCAGGACGTGGCCCTGGTTGGCATGGACGACACCGAACTGGCCCGGATGATGTTTCCCCAGCTCTCCAGCGTCTCGCTCGGCTCGGCCGAGCGTGGCCGCCGGGCCGCCGAACTGCTCCTGCAACGCATCGCCGACGCCGCCCTGCCGCCGCGGCGCGAGCAGGTGCCCCCAAACCTCGTCGTCCGCGCGTCCAGCGCCGCGACGCTGCCGACCCCCCGACCCGCAGCCGGGTCGGCCGGCCCACCGACCACCCACCCGTCCAGCGAAGGGGTGACCGCATGACCACCCTGACCGAGCGGCCGGACGTCGAACGGGCCGGGTCGGCCCGTCGATCGAACCGGTTCCGCTCCGACCGCACCACCATCTACCTCCTGCTGCTGCCGTCGCTGCTGCCGATCCTGGTGCTGTCGGTGTTCCCGCTGCTGCGGGGCATCTACCTCGGCTTCACCGACGCCCGCGCCGGGCGCAACGTCGAGGTCAGTTTCACCGGCCTGGCCAACTACCGGGAACTCCTCGGCGACGAGCTGTTCTGGAACTCGTTCAAGATCGGCCTGCTCTGGGCGGTCGGGGTGACGGTGTTGCAGTTCCTGCTCGCCCTCGGACTGGCGCTGCTGCTCAACCAGCAACTGCGCTTCCGGGGCGTGGCCCGGGTGCTGGCCGTCGTGCCGTGGGCGATGCCCCCGGTCGTCGTCGGCATCCTCTGGAAGCTCGTCTACCACCCCGACGCCGGCCTGATCAACGAGTTCTTCCACCGCATCGGCGCCGACGGGCTGCGGACGAACTGGCTGGGCGACTTCAGCACCGCCCTGCCCGCGGTGATCATCGTCGGGGTCTGGGCGGGCATGCCGCAGACCACAGTCGTTCTGCTCGCCGGTCTGCAGGGCGTGGGTCGTGAGCTGCACGAGGCGGCGGCGGTGGACGGGGCCAGCACCTGGCACCGGTTCCGGCACGTCACGTTGCCCGCCCTGGCGCCGGTGATCGTGGCGATCACCTCGCTGGACTTCATCTGGAACTTCAACTCGTTCGGCCTGGTCTACGTGCTGACCGCGGGTGGACCGGGCGGCAAGACGATGCTGCCGATGCTCTTCGCGTACGAGGAGGCGTTCCGCTACGGCAACTACGGCTACGCGGCGGCGCTCGGCAACGTCATGGTCGTGATCATCGTCGCGCTGCTAGCGGTCTATCTCCGTCGCCGGCTCAGGGAGGCGAACTGACATGTTCGGAAAACCGAGCCGCACGAGCCGGACGCTGCAGTACCTGGCGCTCGCCGGCTACCTGATCTTCCTCGGGTTCCCGCTGGTCTGGCTGCTCTCCACGGCGTTCAAACCGCCACGCGAGCTGGTACGCCTGCACCCGACGTTGATCCCGGACAACCCGACTCTGCAGAACTTCGTGCAGGCCTTCACCGAGCAGGAGTTGGGCCGGGCGGCGCTCAACAGCCTCCAGGTGTCCCTCGCCTCGGCGGTGCTGACCGTGCTGGTCGCCATGCCCGCGTCGTACGCGTTGGCCCGGTTCCGCTCCAAGCTCGGCACCGCCGCGCTGGGCTGGGTGCTGCTGTCCCAGCTCTTCCCGTTCGTGCTGCTGATCATCCCGATCTTCCTGGTGCTGCGGCAGGTTGGCCTGGCCAACACGCACGCCGGGCTGGTGCTGATCTACGTGGTCTGGGCGCTGCCGTTCGCGCTGTGGATGCTGCAGGGCTTCGTCCGCAACATTCCGAGGGAGCTGGAGGAGGCCGCCTCGGTCGACGGCGCGACCCGGGTGCAGGTCCTGCGACGGGTGGTCTTTCCGCTGCTCGCCCCGGGTCTGGTCGCGACCGCGCTGTTCTCCTTCATCTCGGCCTGGAACGAGTTCTTCTTCGCACTGGTGCTGATCAAGACCCCGGACCTGGCCACCCTGCCGGTGGCGTTGGCCCGGTTCGTCGGGATCGAGGGCACCGCCCGGCTGGGGCCACTGGCCGCCGGCTCACTGCTGGCCACGTTGCCCAGCCTGATCTTCTTCGCGTTCATGCAGCGCCGGCTCTCGTCCGGGTCGCTCGCGGGCGCGGTCAAGGGCTGAACCGTCCCCTCAACCACCACCACCAAGGAGGTAACCCCCATGCTCCGTACCCGATTCCGTCGACTCGCGGCGGCTGCCGCGGTCACGGTCATCGGCCTCGGCGCGCTCACCGCGTGCGGTGCCGGCGGCGACGACGAGGCCACCTCCGGCCCGGTCAAGCTGCGCTTCCTCAGCCTCGCCTGGCAGAAGGAGTCGTTGCAGGTCAACAAGGATCTGGTCGCCAAGTGGAACGCCGAGCACCCGGACATCCAGGTCGAGTACGTCCAGGGTGACTGGAACTCGGTGCACGACCAGCTGCTCACCTCATTCGAGGGCGGCGACGCGCCGGACATCGTGCACTACGAGGCGTCCTCGATCGGCGAGTTCAGCAAGCAGGGCTACCTGGCCGATCTCTCCGACCTGGTCTCCGAAGACCTGAAGGGCCAGATCGACAAGAGCATCTGGGACACCGCCACCGTCGACGGCAAGGTCACCGGTGTGCCGTTCCTGCTGGAGTCGCAGGTCGTCATCGCCAACAAGAAGCTGCTCGACGCGGCCGGTGTCGCGGTGCCGCCGGCCGACGGGGGCTGGACCTGGGACGAGTTCCAGGCCAATGCGCAGAAGCTCACCAAGTCCGGCCAGTACGGCGCGGCGTGGGCGCTGAAGTCGCCGACCAACCGGGTGCTGAACCTGGCACTCAACTACGACGGCAAGTTCTTCTACGGCGACGGTGGGCGCACCGAGGTCAAGGTCGGTGACGCGGAGAAGGAGATTCCGAAGCGGATCCACGACATGATCTACACCGCCAAGTCCGCCTCCCCGGAGGCGCTCGGCATGAGCGGCGCGGACACTCTGCCCGGCTTCTTCGGCGGCAAGTACGCGATGCTGCCCGGCTCGGTGTCGCTGCGCCAGCAGATGGTCGAGCAGGCGCCGGCCGGCTTCGAGTGGGTCACCCTGCCCCCGATCAAGGGACTCTCCACCAAGCAGGCGGCCAACCCGCAGACGCTGTCGATCTCCGAGGACAGCAAGCACAAGAAGCAGGCCGCGCAGTTCCTGGAGTACTTCCTGAACCCGACCAACATGGCCGCCCTGGCCAAGGGCGACTGGTTGGTGCCGACCGGCAAGCAGGCCAACGAGGAACTGGTCAAGCTCACCGCCGGCAAGCAGGGCTGGGACGTCGCCGCGGACAGCGCCACCGACCTGACCGTCGCCCCGTTCCAACAGGCCGACGGCTACCCGGAGTGGAAGACCAAGTACGCCACCCCGGCCCTCCAGCAGTACTTCGCCAACAAGATCACCCTCGATCAGCTCGCCACGCAGCTGGTCGACGGTGGCAAGCAGGTTCTGAGGTAACGACATGTCACTCTTGCTCGATACATCGGTCGGTTGCCTGGTCGGCGCCGCGGTCGGAGACGCCCTGGGCGGCGCCACCGAGACGGCGCTGCCCGAGCAGATCCGGGCCCGCTTCGGCGGCTGGGTCGAGGGCATCGTGCCCCCGTACCACGCTGACTGGGCCACCGCGCGACCGCTCGCGCCGTACCACAAGGGCGACGGGCACATCACCGACGACACGTTGATGACCCACGCCCTGGTCCGCGCGTACGCGGCCAAACGGGACCACCTCGACGCGTACGACGTGGTGGAGCTGCTGGTTCCCGACCTGATCGAGCGGGTGGTGTACATCCCCGACCTGGAGCGCGACGGGGTGACCTTCCACCGGCTCGCGGCCGCCGAACGGTGGCTGGTCACCCGACTGCACCACGCCCACGCGGACCCCCGCGAGGCCGGCGTCGGCAACATCGTCAACTGTGGCGCGGCCATGTACATGGCCCCGGTCGGCATCGTCAACGCGGGCGACCCGGCCGGGGCGTACACCGAGGCGGTGGAGATCGCCGGCGCGCACCAGCACAGCTACGGGCGGGAGGCCGCCGCCGTCTTCGCGGCCTCGGTCGCGGCGGCCGCGACTCCCGGCGCGGGCGTCGAGGACGTCATCGCGGCGGCGCTGGACCTGGCCCGCGACGGCACCCGCGCGGCCATCGACGCGGTGGTCAAGGAGGCCCGCGGCCACCACGACTGGAAGCAGGCGATCCCGGCGCTGCGCGCGGCGGTCGCCCCCTACGACACGGTGGGGGAGGAGTACCGCAGCCCCGGCCTCGGCGCGAGGCGGCCCAGTCGTCTACACGCCATCGAGGAGCTGCCGGTGGCTCTCGGCATGCTCGTGGTGGCCGGCGGCGACTTCCGGGCCGCGGTGCTCGGCTCGGTCAACTACGGCCGGGACGCCGACTCCACCGCCACCATGGCCGCCGCCATCGCCGGGGCGCTCGGTGGCGCCGACGCGGTGCCGACGGAGTGGTCCGAGGTGGTCGCCACCGCCTCCAGGACCGACCTGGTGGAGCCGGCCCGGGTCCTCGCCGCGGTCGCCGGCGAGGTCTTCGAACGCGACCAGGCCCGGTTCGCCCGCCGCGCGGAGCGTTTCACCGGGTTGGCCGCCGGCGTCAGCCGGGGGGCTGGGGGCGAGACCCGGTGAGGATCACCTGGGTTCAACCGGAGGACCTGCTGCCGCACGAGCTGGCGGCCAGCCGGGACGAGGGGCGCGACGTCGCCGCCCTCGCCGAGCGGTGGACGGCGGCCGGCGGGGACCTGACCCCGCCGGTCAGCGGGGCGTCGGCCACCCCGGCGTCACTGCGGCTGCGGGCCCTCGCGATGGAGCTGCTGGACGCCGCCGACGCATTGCCCGCCGTCGACACCGCCGACGAGGCCGACGACCTGGCCACGCTGCGCGCCGGCTGGCCGGCCAGCTGGTCGCTGCCGACCGAGACGGCGTACGACCGGCTGCACGGCGGGTGGCTCGGCCGGGCGGTCGGCTGCCTGCTCGGCAAGCCGGTGGAGAAGATTCCCCGCGAGGGCATCCGGCAGATCCTCACCGCGACCGACCGGTGGCCACTGCGCGACTGGTTCACCGCGAAGGGACTCCCGGCCGACGTCGCCGCCCGCTGGCCGTGGAACCGGCGCAGCGCTCCGACCAGTCTCGCCGAGAACATCGACGGGATGCCCGAGGACGACGACCTGAACTACGCGTTGCTGGCCCTGCGTGTGCTGGAGACGCACGGTCGGGGCTTCACCAGCGCCGACGTGGCGCAGGCGTGGCTGGACTGGCTGCCCGGCGGGCGGGTCTTCACCGCCGAACGGGTGGCCTACCGCAACCTGCTGCTCGGGTACCCGCCGCCGCAGAGCGCGCACCGGCACAACCCGTTCCGGGAGTGGATCGGCGCGCAGATCCGCACCGACGTGTACGGCTGGGTGAACCCCGGCCGGCCGGACCGCGCCGCCGAGCTGGCGGTGCGGGACGCGACGGTGAGCCACGTCCGGGGCGGGGTGCACGGGGCGCTGTGGGCGGCGGCGCTCTCCGCCGCCGCGCCGGTGGCCGACACCGTCGACGAGGTGCTGGACGCCGCCGAGGCGGTGCTGCCCTCGGATAGCCGGTTCGCCGCCACGGTCCGGGAGGCACGTGCCCTCGGCGCGGGGACCGACGACTGGGAGCGCGTGGTCGACGAGCTGTACGCACGACACGGCCACCTGCACTGGGTGCACGTCCGCAACAACGCGGCGCTGGTGGCCGCGGCCCTCGCGTACGGCCGGGGGGACCTGGAACGGTCGATCACCGCGGTGGTCAGCGGCGGCTGGGACACCGACTCGACCGGCGCGACGGTCGGCGCGGTGACCGGTGCGCTCACCGGCGCGGCCGGCCTGCCGCAGCGCTGGGTCGCCCCGCTGCGCAACCGGCTGGCCAGCAGCATCGCCGGCTTCGACGGGATCGGCTTCGACGAGCTGGCCGAGCGGACCCTCGCCCTGGCGCGGCCGGGGAGTGGCACGGAAGGGGGCGTGGCATGAGCGCGCGGGTGGCGGTGGTGGGCAGCAGCAACCTGGACCTGGTGGTCTCGGCGTCGCGGCTGCCTCGCCCCGGTGAGACGGTGCTCGGCGAGAACTTCCGGACCGTACCCGGTGGCAAGGGCGCCAACCAGGCCATCGCCGCCGCCCGGGCCGGCGCGGCCTGCGACTTCGTGGGCGCGGTCGGCGACGACGAGTTCGGTACCCGGATGCGGGCGAGCCTCGTGGACTCCGGCGTGGACGTCCGGGGTCTGCGGACCGTCGCCGGCCCCTCCGGCGTCGCGTTGATCGCCGTCGACCGGGACGCGGAGAACTTCATAGTGGTCGCGCCCGGCGCCAACGGCACGCTGACCGAGCTGGACGCGGACGACCGGGCGACGATCGCGGCGGCGGACGTGCTGCTGCTGCAACTGGAGGTGCCGCTGGCCGCCGTGATCCAGGCGGCGGGCTGGGCCCGGGCCGACGGCACCACAGTGGTGCTGAACGCCGCGCCGGCCGCCGCGCTCCCCACCGAACTGCTCGACCTGGTTGACGTGCTGGTGGTCAACGAGCACGAGGCGGCGGTCGTCGCCGAGGTCGCCTCCGACGACCCTGCGGTGCTGCTCGACGCCCTGCTGAAGCTGGTGCCCCGGGTGGTGCTCACCCTCGGCGCGCGCGGCGCCGGGTACGCCGACCGGCACGGCCTTCGGGTCACCGTCCCGGCGCCGCTGATCGACGCGGTGGACACCACCGCCGCCGGGGACGCGTTCACCGGCGCGCTCGCCGTGGGCTGGGCCGAGCGGGGCGGCGCCAACAGCGCGGACACCGTCACGGCCAGCCTGCGCTGGGCCTGCGCCGCCGGCGCGGCCTGTGCCCAGCGGCCCGGGGCGTCCACCGCCCTGCCCGACCGGCCGGCCATCGACGCCCTCTATGACGCGACCTACCGAGGTGCACAGTGAGCTTCAACCCGTACGTCCCGCGTCCGATCGACCGGCCGACCGAGGTGCCGCTGGGCGGGCACACCGACCTGAGCACCCTGGACGAGGCGAAGATCTTCGCCGCGCCGGCCGACCCGGCCGACTGGCCGGCCTGGCGGGAGCAGATCGCCCGGTGGCGGGTCGACGCCCGGGACCGGATCGGCTACGTCGGCGAGCACTACGACGAGATCGCCGGCGACTGCTTCAGCGTCTGCCTGGCCTGGCTCTGGGACGAGACCCTCTACGACCACGAGCGTGGCGTCTTCACCGTCGACGAGTTCCTCGACGCGGCCGGGCGCGACTTCGGCGGCTTCGACGGGGTGGTGCTCTGGCACGCGTACCCGGTGATCGGCCTCGACGACCGCAACCAGTTCGACTGGTACCGGGACGTGCCGGAGCTGCCCGAGGTGGTGCGCGCATTCCAGCGGCGTGGGGTGCGGGTCTTCGTCGACTACAACCCGTGGGACACCGGCACGCGGCGGGAGCCGGGCAGCGACGCCGAAGAGGTCGCCACGTTGGCCGGCAAGCTCGGCGTCGACGGGGTCTTCCTGGACACCCTCAAGGAGGGCGCCGGTGAGCTGCGCGCCGCGCTGGACGCGGTGCGCCCCGGCATGGTCCTGGAGGGCGAGAGCCGGGTGCCGCTGGCCCGCATCGCCGACCACGCGATGTCCTGGGCGCAGTGGTTCGCCGACTCCGAGGTGCCCGGCGTGCTGCGGGCGAAGTGGTTCGAGCGGCGGCACGTGCTGCACCACACCCGGCGCTGGCACCGTGACCACCTCGACGAGCTGCACTCCGCCTGGCTCAACGGCGTCGGCGTGCTGGTCTGGGAGAGCGTCTTCGGCGTCTGGGTCGGCTGGAACGAACGGGACCGCGCGGTGCTGCGGGCGATGCGCCGGGTGCAGGCCAGCCACGCGGCGTGGTTGCGCGCCGAGGACTGGGTGCCGCTCGCCGACCACCCCGGCGACGGTCAGGTGTACGCGTCCCGCTGGACGCACGACGACGAGCCGCTGTGGACGGTGGTGAACCGGGGCGCCGACCATGACGGTCCGTGGCTGGTCACCGACCCGAGCGCCGGCCGACACTTCGTCGACCTGGTCACCGGTGCCGAGCTGAACGTCACCGAGACCGCCGACGGTCGGCTGGCGGTGGGCGGCCCGCTCCCGGCCGGCGCGATCGCCGCCGTGATGCGCGGCGTCGCCGCCGCGTACCGGCACGAGCCGCCGATCGGCGACCCGTCCTTCCCGGCCCGCGCCGCGGTGCGCCTCCGCACGCCGTGGGCGCCCCGACCGCAGGTGCCGCCGGGGCTGGTCGCCGTCGAGGGCGGCCGGTACGACCTGGTCGTCCGGCACCGGGTACGGGAGACCGGGCTGTACGGCGAGGCACCCTACGTCGACGAGTGGAAGCCCCTGCCGCCCCGGCTGCACCACCCCGGCACGTTGCGGCGCAGCGTGCGGCTCGGCCGGTTCGCCATCGCCGTGCACGAGGTCACCCACGGCGAGTACGCCGAGTTCCTGCGCGCCACCGGCTACGTTCCGGTACGCCCGGAGCGGTTCACCGCCGGCTCCGGTCCGGCCGACGCCCCGGCGACCGGGGTCGAGCTGGCCGACGCGAGAGCGTACGCGGCGTGGGCCGGGCTGCGCCTGCCCACCGAGGACGAGTGGCAGGTCGCCGCCGAGGCGGGGCTGCTCGTGCGCCGCGAGCCGCTGGTGTGGAACCTGACCGAGAGCGAGCACTCCGACGGTCGTACCCGGTTCACCATCCTCAAGGGTGGCGCCCAGTACCGGGCGGAGGGCTCCGACTGGTATTTCGACGGCGGCCCGCAACCGGCGGACGTCTCGGTGAAGCTGCTGCTCACCGGCGCTGGTCTGGCCCGCTCCGAACAGGTCGGTTTCCGCTGCGCGGCCGACCTGCCGGAGGTGACCCGGTGACCGCGCCACTGGACGGGGTGAAGGTCGTCGACCTGGCCACCCTCTTCGCCGGGCCCCTCGCGGCGGCGTTCCTCGGTGACTTCGGCGCCGACGTGATCAAGGTGGAGCATCCGGCCAAGCCGGACCCGTCCCGGGGGCACGGCCCGGCCCGTGATGGCGTCGGGCTCTGGTGGAAGGTGCTCGGCCGCAACAAGCGCACCGTCACCCTCAACCTGTCCGACCCGGACGGCGCGGCGCTGCTGCGCCGACTGCTCGCCGACGCCGACGTGCTGGTGGAGAACTTCCGCCCCGGAACGCTGGAGCGGTGGGGCCTGGGCCCGGCCGAGCTGCACGCGGTCAACCCCCGGCTGGTGATCACCCGGATCAGCGGGTTCGGGCAGGTCGGCCCGTACGCCCGCCGGCCCGGCTTCGGCACCCTCGCCGAGGCGATGAGCGGGTTCGCGGCGGCCACCGGGGAACCGGACGGGCCACCCACGCTGCCCCCGTTCGGGCTGGCCGACTCGGTGAGCGCGCTCGCCGCCGCGTACGCGGTGATGCTCGCCCTGCGGGCCCGCGACGTCACCGGCACCGGACAGGTCGTCGACCTCGCCATCATCGAGCCGATCATGGCGATGCTCGGGCCGCAGATCACCTGGTACGACCAGCTCGGCTACGTCCAGCCCCGGCTGGGCAACCGGTCCAACAACAACGCCCCACGCAACACCTACCGGTGTGCCGACGGGCGCTGGGTGGCGGTCTCCACCAGCGCGCAGAGCATCGCCGAGCGCGTGTTGCGGCTGGTCGGCCGCGGTGAGCTGGTCGACGAGCCGTGGTTCGCCACCGGCAGCGGCCGGGCCGCCCACGCCGACGAGTTGGACGCGGCGGTGAGCGCCTGGGTGGCGCTGCGGGACCGCGACGAGGTGGTGGCCGCGTTCGAGGAGGCACAGGCCGCGGTCGCGCCCGTCTACGACGTGCGCGACATCCTCACCGACCCGCAGTACGCCGCGCTGGGCACCGTGCGCACCGTGCCGGACGAGGAGTTGGGCGAGGTACGGATGCAGAACGTGCCGTTCCGCCTCGCCGAGACGCCGGGCGAGATCCGGCACGCGGGCCGACGGCACGGGCAGGACACCGACTCGGTCTTCGGCGCGCTCGGCCTCAGCGTCGAGGAGTTGGCCGCGCTGCGCGAACGGGGGGTGCTCTGATGCTGTTGAGCTGGCTCTACGTGCCCGGCGACCGCCCGGACCGGTTCGCCAAGGCGGTCGCCTCGGGTGCCGACGCGGTCATCCTCGACCTGGAGGACGCCGTGGTCGCCGGGCGCAAGGCGTACGCCCGGGACGCGGTAGCCGAGTTCCTCGCCGAGGCGCACCCGGTGCCCGTGCAGGTCCGGGTCAACGAGCTGACCGGCCCGGACCTCGACGCCGACCTGGCGGCGGTCGCCGGCCGACCCGGGTTGGCCGGGCTGCGGCTGCCGAAGGTCGAGTCGGCCGCGACGCTCGCGGCCCTCGCCGAGCGGATCGACGTGCCCCTGCACCCGCTGATCGAGTCGGCTGCGGGGCTGGAGGCCGCGTACCCGATCGCCGCTGCCCACCCGGCGGTGGCCTCGATCGGCCTCGGTGAGGCCGACCTCCGCTCGGATCTGGGGGTGAGCGACGACGACGGGCTGCTCTGGGCGCGCGGCCGGGTGGTGGTCGCGGCCCGCGCGGCCGGTCTGGCCCCGCCGGCC
This sequence comes from Micromonospora inaquosa, assembly GCF_003857055.1. Lineage (GTDB taxonomy): Bacteria > Actinomycetota > Actinomycetes > Mycobacteriales > Micromonosporaceae > Micromonospora > Micromonospora inaquosa. Next base: position 11,407 of record NZ_QGSZ01000368.1, read on the forward strand.
ATGTCGGTGTACGCCGACGTCGTCGACCTCACCGGTCTGGCCGCCTCCTGCGCGGCCGGTCGACGGCTCGGCTTCCTCGGCCGGGCGGCGATCCACCCACGCCAGCTTCCGGTGATCGTCGAGGCGTTCCGGCCGGCCGATCGGGAGGTTGCCCGCGCCGCCGAGCTGCTGGCCGCCGTGGCGGATGCGCACCAGCGCGACTCGGGGACCGTGGTGCTGCCCGACGGTCGGTTCGCCGACCGGGCGATGGTGGCCGCCGCCCGTCAGGTCGTCGACCTCGCCGCCCGCTACGCAGCCTGAGCCTCGCTGGCTGCCTACTCTCGGTGACCGGTTGCCGGCTGTGTTCCGGGCGGTCGGTCGAGCTCGTCGAGTCCGGCGAGGTCGGCGGTGCCGTTCCGGACCACGGCGGCAGCCAGCGCGATGGTTTCCCGCTGGCTCCCGCTCTGCTGCTCGGCGGTGGCGATCCGGACCGACTGCGCGAGATGCGCCCGCAGGTGCCCGGCGAGCAGGCGGTGAAACGACTGCCCGCTGGTCGCCCGCAGCGCTGTCATCTCCGGCGGGGTGACCATGCCGGGCATGTCGTGTCCCTCGTGCGGATTCGTCGTCGGGGCGGCGGCGTCGGCCAGTAGCCGGCGGGCGCGGTCCAGATCGGCGCGCCGGGCGGTAGCCACCTGGGCGGCCGTCTGCCGCCAGGCCGGGTCGGTGGTCCGCGCCGGCACCAGATCGAGTACGGGCAGCAGGCGTTCGGTCATCGCCACAGTCAGTTGCAGCCAGGCGATGTCGGTGGGGTTGAACGCCGTACCCGTGGATGTCGGCGTGGTCGTCGCCGGTGGCGCGGTCACGGATGGTGCGGTGGTGCTGGCCGCGTGCCGTGGCCCGGCGCCGCAGCCGGCGACGAGCAGCACGCCGATGAGCAGTGTGGACGCCGTGGCCTGACGCATCCGACCTCCCTTCCCAGCCAGGGTGGCGGGCCCGGGTGACCGGACCCGCCGCCGTGGTGTGGAGCTGTCGCTCAGATCGGTCGGCCGTCGTGACCGCACTTGATGACCGGACGGATGCAGTCCTGGACCCGGCGGGCCAGCTCAGCCACCGGCCAGGCGTTGAAGAAGTCGCCGTGCATGGTGTAGCCCGGCCCGGAGGCCAGCCGGAACCGCGACGGGTCACCGGTGACCGGGTACCGCAGCACCTGCCGCAACTTGGGCACGTGCACCGGGTGGGTGCTCGGGCAGGCCTGGTTCACCGGGTACGCCAGGTGGCTCTTGTGGTCCGGTGAGTCGAGGTCGCGGCCGTTCCAGCACTGCGGGAAGTCCAGGTATGACTCCAGCATCGTGCCGGACGGGCAGTTGACGAAGTCCTTCGACGGCGGCACGTGCCCGGCGTGCAGGCAGGACCAGCGGGCGATGCTGTCGTTCGGGCCGGTGGCCTTGGCGTTGCCAGCGACGAGCCGCAGCCCCTGCGGGAACGGCTGGGTGTTCGCGACGACGTCGGCGCGTACGCCCTCACCCAGGTAGTAGAACGTGGCGATCGCCGGCTCCACCGCGACGTTGTCCCGGTACAGGGTCGGCACCCAGTAGGACGAGACGTCCACCAGGGGGTTGCAGGTGGTGGGGGAATTGACCAGGTCGGGGAGGGTGGTGTTGGCGTTCGTCACCGTGCTGCCGAAGAAGCTGTGCATGTGCGAGGCCCCGGGCAGCCCGGGGAAGATGATCGGGTCGTCCGGCAGTCGGTGGCTGTAGGTGCAGTCGGCGGGGAACTCGGCGACCCGGATGGCGTTGGCGACCGGGGCGGCGGTTCGGCCGGGGGCGGCGTCGGCCCGGTCGGTGGCGGAGACCAGGTACGTGCCGAGTAGCACCAGCAGGGCGCCGATCGCCGTGGCGAAGCGCAGGCGGCGGGGGATGCCGGAGAGGGGTGCGGCCCTGTCCATCGTGACTCCTGTCGGGGGGACGGGTCAGGGGCACTCCGGCGCCGCCGCCGAAGACAGCGGAGTGTGTCCTGGCCAGACTGGTGGTGGCCGGTGGGGCGCCTGCGAGAGAGCGCTCTCACCAGTCCAAGCCTCACCCTGATGTCGAAACTTGTCAATACGTGCCGCAATTGGTGGACATGACGACGACGAAGGGCCGGGCCCCGTGGTGGGGTCCGGCCCTTCGGTGTTAGACGGTGCTGTGGTGCGGGTGCTGGGGTCTTAGCTGGTGGCGTAGCCGCGGGTGGCGATCCAGTCGGCGAGGTGCTCGACGCTGATCTGGTAGGCGGCGGTGTTGGGGTCGGCGGAGTCGGCGATGGTGACGGTGTTGCCGTTGTCGTGGTAGCCGACGACGCTGATGTAGTGCCCGCCCTCGTAGGAGTGGGTGTTGCCGTCGGTGTCGGTGCTGGTGCCGGCGATGTTCGCGACCACGGCCCGGCCGTCGTCGATGGTGCGCACGATGTCGGCGCGCAGGGTGTCGGTCTGCTTCGCGTCGGCGTCGGGGCTGGAGATCTCGACGCTGTGGTAGGCGTCGTTCTTACCGGTTTCCTTGTTCAGTACCGGGGTGATGTCGTTGATGGAGTTGGTGCCGGCCTCGGTGGTGCCCATCTCCTTGGCCATGGCGTCCACGCTGATCTCCTTGCCCTGCACGGACAGGGCGTTGCGGGTCGCGGCGGGGCCGCAGTAGTAGAAGTTCGGCTGCGCCTCGTAGCGCACGCCCAGCTCCCGCTCACCGTGGCCGCCCTTGCGGTCGGTCTGGGTCTGCGACGTGGGCTTGGTGGTGGGGGCGGCGAAGGCGGTGGTGACCGGTCCGGCGATGGCGCCGCCGGTGAAGGCGAGGCCGGCGGCGG
>NZ_QGSZ01000372.1 GCF_003857055.1 Micromonospora inaquosa
CCCACACCCCGCGATCTTGCACTTGCTGTCCCGACAAGAGTGGCAAATCCACCCGAAGCGGCGACCGAAAGTGCAAGATCGCGGGGTGTGGGTGGCGTTAGAGCCGCCAGGGCAGCGGCTCGGCTGGCCGGTAACGGCAGGTGGTGCCGGTGGAGACGGAATCGCGCAGGTGGCTCGCCAGTGCCGGGTGTCGGTCGTCGAGTTTGCGTAGCGTGTCGCGGATTCGCGCGGTCACCGTCTTGCGGGCCCGTTCGGCCTCGTCGCCCAGGCGGCGGCTCCGACCGGCGAGGCCCGCCGCGGCGCGCAGCTCGTCGAGCAACGCACCCCGCTCGGCGTCCAGCTTGGACACCTTCTGGGCGTCATCGCGGGCGGCGGCCCGGTCGATCTCTTCGTCGAGGCGGGCCAGGTGCCGCCGGTAACGGGCCTTCGCCTCGTCGTCGAGGACCGGGTCGGCCCCCATCCGGCGGGCGGCGACCAGCTCCGGCCCGGCGGCCGGGTCGAGCAGCTCGACCGCTGGTACGTCGCTGCCCGGGTGGCTGAGCAGCAGGTGCAGGTCGTGCAACCCCTTGGCGTCGGGCAGGTGCACGACCACACCGGCGTGCGCGAGTTGCCAGACCGGCCCGTCGCGCCGAAACTCGTACCCCTCGATGGCCGGCACGACCGGCGCGGTCTGGCCCGGCGCGGTCTGGCCCAGCGCGGTCTGGCCTGGGCGGTCGGCGTCGGTGCGGGTCGGTTCCGCGATCCGGTGCAGCACCTGCGTCATACCGAGAGCCGATGCCTGCTGGGCGGTGGTGGCGCGCAGCGCGGTCACCGTCGCGGCGTCGCCCGGGTGACCCCGGCCGGCGAGGGCGTTCACGAGACCAGCACGGGCGATGAGCGACCAGGTACGGGCGCCCAGCCGGTCGGCGGACTCACGGGCGGCCGTGAAGCCGGCGATGGCGTCGTCCCAGCGCTGCTGGGCGGCGTCGATCAGGGCCAGCCAGTGGTCGACCGGGCCGCTGACATCGCAGCCGAAGAGCGCCACCATCCACTCTCCCCGGTGCGGGGCGAGCGCGGCCCGTGCGTCGTCGCAGCGCTGCGGGTCCGCGGACGCGGCGGCGGCCTGCGCGCGTAACCGTAGCCAGATCGGCGACACCGGACGCGGGTAGCGGATGGCGGCGGCCTCGATGCCGGCGGTCAGCCGGACCGCCGTCTCGCCGTCACCCCGTTCTGCCGCGGTGATCGCCCGCAGCAACTCCTGGTAGGGGTAGTCGATGGGGGCCAGCGCGTCCAGCAGGGTGTCGGCCTCGGCGAACCGACCCTGGAGCAGCAACCGGGACCAGCGCAGGTGATGGCCCATGAACCCGAACTCGGCATGGCTCGGGTCGGAGTGGTCGTCGAGGACCGTGAACCGCTCGTCGGCCTCGGCGAAGTCACCCCGGAAAGCGGCGATGATCCCGCTGTCGATGGCTGCCGCAATGCGGTGCTGGGCGGCGTCGCCGTGCCGGCCCACCCTGACGAAGGTGGTGAACTCCTCGTTGAAGTGCGGGTCGCCCAGTTCCAGCAGCGCCACCCAGCGCAGCGATGTGGCCCACAGCTCGGTCTGCCGGTCGCCCGTGCGGCGGGCCACGTCCCGGATCTCGGCGGTCAGCGCGGCGCGGGCCGTCGCGGTGCCCAACCCCCAGGTGGTGTCGTGGCGGGCCCAGAGGCTGAACGTGAGCGCCTCGTCGTCCTGCCCTCGACGGGCGATCGTTTCGGTGGCGGTGATCAGGTCGGCGACCAGCGCGCCGACCGACGCCGCGGCCTCCGGCTCGCCGATCAGTTTCCGGTACGCGTCGCGCACCAACTCCGCCGCGTCGATCGAGTGAGCGGTCTCCACCTGGCGGGCCCGGTTCACGATGAGGGCGACGCGGGCCAGCAACACCGGGTTGTCGAGTGTGCGAGCCAACGCCCCGGCCTCGGTGAGCAGTGCCGCGGACTCCTCCCGGCCGGCGTGGTGGTGTTGCCCCTCACCGAACTCGACGAGGATCCGCACGCGTTGTTCCGGGTCCTCGACGACCTCCAGCGCCCGGTGGAAGTGCACCGACGCCTCGTCGGCGGCCAGCCGGGCGAACGCGTCCCGGCCGGCGGCGACGAGCAGCGTGGCCACCCGGGCGCGGTCGAGTGCGGGGCCGGCGAGGTAGGCGTGGCGGGCGAGGTCGGCCGGGATCAGCTGATCGGTGAGCTCCCGCAGGTCGTCGACCGCCCGGACGACGGTGGCGTGCCGCGCCTGCCGTTCGTCGTGGGACAGCCCGTCGTAGAGGGTCTCCCGGACCAGGTCGTGAGCGAAGGCGAACCGGCCCCCACCCCCGGCGACCACCAACCGGGCGCTCACGGCACGGTCGAGCAGCCTGTCGACCTGCGTCACCGGGGCGGCGCCGCAGGCCGCCAGGACCTGGCGGTGGAACTCGCGGCCCAGCACGGCGGCGACGGTGAGCGCCTCGACCACGGCCTGCGGCAACTGGGCGAGACGGAGGAGCACCGCTTCCCGTACGCCGGGTGCGATCGTGCGGGCCGCGTCGTCGGCGTGCCACAGCCGGGCGGTCTGCTCGATGAAGAACGGGTTCCCCCCGGTGCGCCGGTGTACCTCGTCGACGAGGTCGTCGTCGGGTTCCCGCCCGGCGGTGCGTGCCATCAGCGCGGCCACCTCGTCGCGGGAGAGACCGGTGAGGGTGATCGTGGTTGCCTTCGCGACCAGCGGCATCAGCAGCGGACGCAGCGGGTGCTCGCCCGACTCGACCTCGGCGTCGCGGTAGGTGCCGACCAGCAGCAACCGCTCGAACCAGGTGTGCTGGGCGGCGAAGCTGAGCAGCCGCAGTGAGGCCGGGTCGGCCCAGTGCAGGTCGTCGAGGACGACCACGACCGGCCGCTGTTGGGAGACCGCGACCAGTGCGGCGGTCACCGCGTCGTACAGCGCGAACGCCTCCTGGTCGACGCTGTCCGTGTCGCCGTTGTCCGTGTCGACGCCGGCCCAGCTGGTGAGCCGGCCGGCCTGCTGCTTGCTGGTGTCGGTCTCGCCGAGCAGTGCCGCGAGGGCCGGCTCGGCGTCCGGTTGTGCCACAGCCCAGTCGTCGGCGGATCGACGCAGGCCGCGCAGCACCTGCACCCACGGCCAGTAGCCGGGGGCGCTGTCGGAATCCCAGCAGGCGGCGCCCAGCACCAGCGCGCCGCGTTGCCGGGCCTCGCGGGCGGCCGACGTGACGAGGGTCGTCTTGCCGATGCCCGGCTCGCCGGTAACCAGGACGAGGCCGCCGTGGCTGGTGGTGGCGCGATCCAACTCGGCGCGCAACAGGCCCGCAGGGTGATCCCGCCCGATGATGGCGTCGCCGCGCCGCGCCTCCATGGTTTCCAGACGGTACTGCAACCGTCCGACAGCGCGAGCGAGTTAGCCGGTCGACCTGCTCCTGGGCTTGCGGAGCGCGTGCGTTTGACCGGGCGCTTTCGAGCTGATCTCACCAACAAATCACCCCACCTGTCCCTAACCTTCCCTATCCACGTACGATGGGGAACGATGACGGAAGACATGTACTCAGTTGAGCAGGTCGCTGACCGGCTCGGGCTGCACGTGCGGACGGTGCGCGGCTATATCCGCTCGGGCCGGCTGCGCGCGGTGCGGATCGGCAAGCAGTACCGGATCGCCGCCAGCGATCTCGACGCGCTCACCGGTCAGGCCCCGGCCGCCTCCACCGCCGCCAGGCAGGCGGAGGTGTCGAGCATCGTCCAGATCGACGGCGTCGACCGGGCCGCCGCCGACCGGCTCGGCACACTCGTGCTCACCAGCGCCAACACCGGTCACGACCAGGCCAACCCGCTGCGGGTGCAGACCGTGTACGACGAACAACGCCACCGAATGAAGATCATCATCCTGGGTGACCCGGCCGCCACCGCCGAGTTGCTGCACCTGCTCGACGCCGTGCTCAACGCCGACAATGGCCTGCTCGACCGGGAGGTCCACGATGCCTGACCAGATCCAGGAACGCGCCGGGGTGCCGGTGCTGGTCTGCGACCCCGACGGCCCGCCGGTGGCCACCGAGCAGGATGCGCTGGACCTGATCGGGGCGGCGTTCCTCGGTGCCCAGGTGGTCGCCGTGCCAGCCAACCGACTCGATGAGCGCTTCTTCTCGCTGGGCACCCGCTTCGCCGGGGACGTGATGCAGAAGTTCGTCAACTACCGGGTGCGGCTGGCCGTCGTCGGCGACATCTCGACCCAGCTGGCGGGCAGCTCGGCGCTGCGCGCTCTGGTGCACGAGTCGAACCAGGGCGGGCAGGTCTGGTTCGTGCCCGACCTGGACGCGCTCGACGCCCGCCTACACGCCGGCGGATAGCCACCTCATCGGTCGGGCACGACCGCCATCTCCACCGCGTCCGGCTCCACTCCCCTGACCTGAGCCTGCTCGGCCGCCCACCGCAGGTAGGCCAACCACTCCTCGGACGACCAGCCGTTACGCCGGCCGACACCCGCCTCGGCCGGGAGCAGGCTGGCCACGACACGGTCGAGGATCAGGGGCTGCACACCGCCCACCCCACGTCGGTAGCCGGCGAAGTAGAGGACCTTCGTGAACAGGCCCGGCCCCAACCAGGGCAGGCGAGCGTGGTCGGGGTCGCGGAAGCGGCGGTACGCCGTAACCAACGCGTCCTCATCGGGCGCTGGCCTGGACACCTCTTCCAGCGTGTACACCAGGCGTTTGCCCTCCGGGTCGGCGTCGAGCGACCTGGCGGCGCGCCACGGGCCGTACCCGATGGATCCGTAAGCCCAGCCCAGCACGGCCGTCAGTAGTTGCCGTGGGCTCACGGCCCCCGCCCGGTACGCGTCGGCAACCGCGAAGACGTCACGCCGCCAGAGCTCGCCGGTCGTCGGAAGGCCCTCGGGCCACGCGTCGGGCGGTAGCCCCGCCCGCCAGCGGTCGACGTTCACGGCGACCGGGGCCCGCTCGCCCGGTAACTCCACACCTTTGGTCGTCTGCACCGTCGCCTCCCTCGGAGCGCGCGTTCGCGGAACTCCGTGGTTCGGACGCTATGGTCGGGCGCTCCCACGCACCGCCCGCCGACGGCAAATCGCGGTATCGACCGCAGGGGCGCCAGCGACACCCCGTCTGGCGATTCGAGGACGTCGCCCTGCTGACACAGGGCGGTGACGGGCCGGTCGTGGGCGCCATCCGTGGGCCCGTGATGCTTCCGGCCGACGCCGGGGACCCCGAGTTCCCCTTGATCGCCACCATCGACTGCGCTGCTCTTCCGGCAGACGTGACCGACCTTCCACTGCCGTCCGACGGCCAACTGCTGCTGTTCGGCTGGCCCGAAGAAAGCGGCTGGGGCGAGGTCAGGTATGTGCCGGCAGGGGTGGCGGTCGAAGAGCGTGAGCAGTATCCGGCTGACTTCCCTCCGGACGACGACGATTACGCCGAGGTCTACGAAGAAGTCCCGCCGGGCGATCTGCACCTCACGGTCGACATATCTCTGCCCTACGTCAAGACGATCCCGGGCCCCCCATGGTCTCCGCCGCTGCCGGGAGATCCCCCGTTCGAAGAAATGACCGAGGTATGGAAGGACGTCCTGCGCGACGTGCCGGACGGCGCGTTCTCCTTCGGAGGCTGGACGACGCCGCTGCTGTTGGGCGGCTACGGCACTGACTGCAACGGTTTCAACCCCGCGTGGTTGGGCGCCAACCCCTCGGGCCGGTCCGGCTACGACGGGTCGGTGCCCGGTGGTGGGCCACCCGACCATGGTGACTGGGTTCTGCTGGCCGAGTTCCACGGCGGCAGACAGGGCGGCGCGAGCATCCACTGGGTGATTCAGCGTGCCGACCTGAAAGAGCGACGCTTCGACCAGGCCAGCGTCCTCGTCTACTGGAATCCGTGACTCCGCTCGCTCCCGCGAGCGTCGACCGGGCCGATCACCACCACCCAGCGGACCGAGCCGGTCGGGACGACATTGGAGCTGACGAGGGCTCAGGACTAGCCGCACAGTGACCGGGTACGCGCGATCCATGGGTAGCCACAAGCAGAACAAACACGACAGCGGCGGCGAGTCGGCACGAGGCCGGCGGCATTCGGGCAGCGGCGCTCCGGGCCGCCAGGGCTCGCCCGTGGAGCACTCGCCCGACCAACGGCACCGCCGTACCGCGACCGGCGCGGCCGGCACCGAACGCGACCTGGGCCGGGCCAAGGTCTCAGGCGACGGGCGGATCCAGCGCCAAGGCGGCTCCTGAGCCGAGCACTCAGCCGGTGCAGCGGCTCGCACGTTCGCGGGGCTGCTGCACCGGCTGAGCGGTCTCTACGGTGTGGCACAGATGGCGTACGCCGTGTCGGACCAGTTGCCGGCGAAAGCGTCCTCCTCGTACGCGCCGGACGCGGCGGACGTCGGGGCGGTGGCGGGGCCGCCGTTGGGGCGGAAGTCGTCCACGATGCCCTCGCCGGTCACCCCGTTGAGCTCGTAGCCGGCACCGGTCAGCACTTTCCCGACGGGGCAACTCGCCGTGACGCTGCGGAAGTCGAGGGAGGTGCTGGCCCCCACGGCTGAGGTGCGTACCAGGCCCGCGAGGGGGTTGGCGCAGATCGCGTACGCGGTCGCCGACCAGTTCAGGGCCGTGGCGTCCGACTCGTACGCGCCGACGGTGACCGCGGTCGGTGCCGTGGCCACGCCGCCGTTGGGGCGGAAGTCGTCGACGACACCTTCACCGGTCACGCCGTTGAGTTCGAAGCCCGTCCCGGTCAACACTTTCCCGACCGGGCACGTCGCTGTGACGCTGCGGAAGTCGGTCGAGTTGCTGACGCTGGTTGTGGTGACCCGGACCAGGCCGGGCAGCGGGTTGGCGCAGATCGCGTACGCGGTCACCGACCAGTTCCCCGCGAAGGCCTCGGTTTCGTAGGCGCCGACGGTGACGGCCGTCGGGGCGGTGGCCGGGCCGCCGTTGGGACGCAGGTCATCGACGACGCCTTCGCCGGTCACGCCGTTGAGTTCGTAGCCGGTGCCGGTGAGCACCTTCCCGACCGGGCAGGTGGCCGTGACGCTGTGGAAGTCGGCCGAGTTGCTGACGCTGGTCGCGGTGATCCGCACCAGCCCGGGGACCGCGGCGGACGCCGGGCTCGCCGGGGCGAGCACCGCTCCGGCCGCGACAAGACCGAGCACGAGTACTGATGCTCGGACGCCGAACCGCCGGGTTCCGTTTCGAGTACGCATGTATTTCTCCCGTCTGAGGCCCGGGCGGGCGGCAGATGCGCCGCCGACGTCGAGGCCGTTCGTGATGACGGGTTCACGCTAGGTAGCCCCTCGACCAGGCATTATCTCCAAGCCGACTACGTCGCGTAGCGGACTGGGACTCGTCGGCGGCGTTCACTGGACCGACGGATGATGCATGGGCATCGATGTCTGTGCCTACCATTCGGCTATGCCTGCTCGCCGCGTCACCGCCACCATCGCCCTCGCCGCGCTGGCGAGCCTGCTCGCCGTCAACGCAGCCCGGGCCGACGGCCCGGCGATCAGCACCCCCGGCACACCCACTGTGGTGACCAACGAGCCACATCAACTCACGCTCAGCTGGGCGCCCTCCGCCTGGGTCGAGCCCGGCACGGAGCAGCCGATCAACTATGAGGTGCAGGTGCCGCTGGGGCCGAGCACGTACCGTTTCCTCGGCTCCACGACCGACACCACGATCACGCTGACCGACCTCGCTCCGGGCACGACGTACCGGATCGGGATTGCCGCCCGCGCGCTCGGCGGCTACTCCGACACCTCGCCCACCACCACCGTGCGCACCGCGGCGGGCCGCGCGACGGTCAGCTACCTCAACCTGGACTGGTCGCCGACGAACAACCAGATCCAGCACCTGCTGAAGGTGACCAACACCGGCACCGGACCACTGGACCTGAGCACGGTGCGGGTGCGCTACCACCTGCGCTTCGAGGGCGCGAACACCTCGTTGGTGCCGAACTGCGACTGGGCCGTACTGGGCTGCGACCGGGTCCGGCAGGCCGTGCAGTTCTTCATCCCGCCGGGCGGGCCGCCGGGCGGGATGACGACGCCAGCGCCGCCGGGCTACCCGCTCCCGGGAACGCCCGTCCCCGGCTGGGTGGAGCTGACCTTCACCGATGGCACGCTCGCGCCGGGCCAGTCGACCGGGCCGATCCAGCTCCGGCATCACCGGCACAGCTGGAGCGATATCGACGAACGCGACGACCCGAGCTGGCTCGCCGCCACCGGCCAGTGGACCGACAACGACCGGATCACGCTGGACGTCGACGGGGTACGCGAGTTCGGCGACACCTACTCCTGACCACTCCCAGCCACGCGCCGGGCGACCGGCAGGCCCCGGCTCCGGGTGGCGTTGTCCTGACGGACGTGATGCCTGTGAATCATCATGATGACTCACAGGCATCACGCTTCTCGGGGAACCAATCCGGGCCGTCCCACGCCCTGGCTCTGGCGTCCCAACGGATCAACGAATGCGTGCCACGGCCCGCCGGTGCCGAAGCAGCGCTTCAGGGTCCGGCAGGTCTTCGGCACTCCCCGGTAGGCGGATCCGCCGACCGTGGTAGCAGGTCGTGCAGGGTCAGCGCGGAGCAGGAGGCCGTTGTTCACCCGGACGCTCTTGCCACCGGCAGCTCTTCGACGTGGCCCCACTTGAGGTCAGCGCCTCCGAGCAGAGCCGCCTCACCCCAGGAAACCCGGAGCAGACCCTCGTCGGAGTTGCAGGCGAAGCCGACGAGCAGCACCCTCGGCTCGTCGGTCAACTGCTCCACGGCCTCCCGAAGGGGTGAGCGGTCGCGGGCCTCCTCCGGCGTGAGCGGCATCAACGGCAGAGTGACCTCCTCGTGGCTCGGCTCAGGCCCGAAGAGGATCAACAGGTCCCGGATCAGCCGGTTGAGGTCCCGGCCAGGACGGGCGTCGCGCATGTCCAGATCGCTCCGCGTGGCGTACCGCCAGGGCAGCAGAAGGTGGCCCCGGCAGATGGTGACCCGCACCTGCGCACCCGGTGGGTGCACACCCACCACATCGGGGAGGTCGTGCAGAAATTCGTGCAGCACCTCGTACTGCTGCTTCCACCGGACCGGGCCGAACGCATGATCAGTGTCCAGCTCTGATGCATCACGGGCGTCCTGGGCAAGCTCGACCGCGCGACGCAGCGCCGCAGGGATCTCCGTACGCAATGTGGTTGCCAGCGGCAGCCCGAACTTTTCGATCGACCACCGGGACGGACCATCAGCATCCTGCACGTCGCTCACCCCCCGCACTGAGACGAACACGCTCAGGTATAAAGCGTCTCATGTTGATCGATGGATGAGAAGGCGCGGCTATCGGTGAGTGAAGCCTTTGGGCAGGTGGAGACGGGCGGTGGGGATGCCGAGGGCGAGCAGCAGCGGTCGCGCATTGGCCAGTATCGCGGGTGGGCCGCAGAGGTAGACGTCCTGGTCCAGAAGTCGGCGGCGGCCCGCACGTCGACCGACTCCCAGGCGGCGACCAGGCTCGCGCGGGCTGACTCGTCGTCGATCACGGTGGGCAGGCCGGCTCCAAGTCGTTGACTCATGGGCTGGCACCGGGGCGGGCGGGAGGAGCTGCGCCGTTGAGGGCCGGCGCAACTCCGGGACAAGGAACCCGCCCCGGGCCATGCGTCGACTGTCGCGGCTGACCAGGGACGACGGCATGTCACGGTGATCATGGGCGGCATGCATAATCGGTATGCGCTCGACGTCGCGACTGCCGAATCGGGCAGACTGCGGGCATGACGGAACGTCCCGTGCTGTATCTGGTCGTCTGCGCCGCGGGTCCGGCGGAACACATCGACGAGCTGGTCGACCTCCTGATCACCGACGGGTGGCAGGTGTGCATGATCGTCAGCCCGACCGCAGCGCCGTGGCTCGACCGTCAGGCGTTGCAGGACAAGACCGGCTATCTCGTACGCGTGGAGTGGCGGATGCCCGGCGACCCCGAGCCGCACCCGCCAGCCGATGTGGTGCTGGCCGCGCCCGTCACGTTCAACACGATGACGAAATGGGCGCTGGGCATCAACGACACGCTGGCGCTCGGCGTCCTCAACGAATCGCTGGGGGCAGGATTGCCGATCCTTGCCTTCCCGCACGTCAAGACTGAACTGGAGGCGCACCCGGCTTACGCGGGTCACCTGGCGGTGCTGCGCGCTGCCGGCGTCGCCGTCGCAGACGGGAAGCCGCTGAACCCGACGCACGGCCCGGAGCGTTGGGGCGTGGTCATCGAGGCGCTGCGGGCGGCGCGCCCGTCCTGAGCAGTTGTAGTCCGTTCGCTTCTCCGGATGGATTCTGTCGATGACCCGACACGGGGAACTGGACGCGCACTCAGGGCAGCATCCCAACACGAGTGCCGGCTACCTTGCCAGGATGACGGATCTTGAGCGGGGTGTTTACGAGCACCTGATCACTCGCGAGCTGGCCAACCAGCTCCAGCACGTCGACCCCGCGCTGATCCAGCACCACAAGCTCGACCTCGCCGACGCGCACACCACCCTCGCCCGGCACGTCGCCACCCTGGCCGCCCGCGCCCTCCAGGCTGTCCCCAGCGGCGACAACAAGCTCCACCACCAGGTCAACCTGGCGAACCAGATCGCCGACGCCATCGCCGCCCTCAGCCCGAAGGCCGCGACGGAACAGGACCAGGTCACCGACGCGAAGCACCTGCTCCACGCCATCGCCGCCCCACCAACCCCACCCGCGGAGCCCACCTTCCCGCAGCGCCCCACCACTCCGCTCTCCACCGGCGCGCTGCTGGTCAATGGCCGTCACCAGCCCCGCATCGGCCACGAGGTCAACCACGAGATGGCGTCGGCCGAGAGCGTCGACCTGCTCTGCGCGTTCATCAAGTGGTACGGCCTGCGCGTCGTCGAGCACGCCATCCGCGACCTGATCGCCCGGGGCGGCAAGGTCCGCGTCATCACCACCACCTACCTCGGAGCGACCGATCAGCGGGCGCTCGACCGACTCTCCGAGTTGGGTGCCGAGGTCAAGGTGTCGTACGAGACGAGGACCACCCGGCTGCACGCCAAGGCGTGGCTGTTCCGTCGCAGCAACGGCACCACCACCGCGTACGTCGGCTCGTCGAACCTGTCGAAGACCGCGCTGGTCGACGGCGTGGAGTGGAACGTCCGCATCTCGAACATCGAGCAGCCACACGTCATCGACACGTTCACGGCGACGTTCGAGGACTACTGGAACGACCCGGCGTTCGAGGCGTACGACGTGGTCAGGGACGCCGAACGCTTGCGGCAGGCACTCACCGGAGAACGCCGCGATGAGTCACCGACCGAGATCTCGAACATCGACGTACGCCCGTACCCGTACCAGGCGGAGATCCTGGCCGACCTGGATGCCGAGCGGTTGGTGCATGGGCGGTGGCGCAACCTGGTGGTGATGGCGACCGGCACCGGCAAGACCGTGGTCGCTGCGCTGGACTACCGCCGGCTGCACCGCAGTAACAAGGCGGACTCGCTGCTCTTCGTCGCTCATCAGGAGCAGATCCTGCGGCAGAGCCTGTCCACGTTCCGGCAGGTCATGGGCGACGGCAGTTTCGGCGAGACGCTGGTCGCTGGCGAGAAGCCGAACGGCTGGAAGCACGTCTTCGCCTCCATCCAGTCGCTGCACCGCCGGGAGGTCGACCCCGAGGCGTACGACATGGTGATCGTGGACGAGTTCCACCACGCCGAGGCCCCGACGTACGCGCGGCTGTTGGAGCGGTTGCGTCCCCGCGTACTCCTGGGGCTGACGGCGACGCCCGACCGAGCCGACGGCGGCGACGTCCGCCGGTGGTTCGACGGTCATGCGGCCGTTGAGCTGCATCTGTGGGAGGCGTTGGAGCGGCAACTGTTGGCGCCGTTCCAGTATTTCGGGCTGCACGACGACGTGGACCTGTCACACGTCACCTGGAAACGCGGCCAGGGCTATGACCTGGCCGAACTCACCACCCTCTACACCGCCGACCACGCACGGGCAAGGACAGTGCTGCGTGCGGTCCGCGAGAAGGTGGATGTCGGGCGGATGCGAGCTCTCGGGTTCTGCGTGAGCATCAAGCACGCGGAGTTCATGGCCGCCTGGTTCAACCAGCACGATGTGCCGGCGGCGGCAGTCACCTCGGGGGTCGACCGTCTGACGCAAAAGACGCTGTTGCGGGACTTCAAGGCCGGCAAGCTGCGGGTGCTCTTCACCGTGGACCTGTTCAACGAGGGCGTCGACCTGCCGATGGTCGACACGATCCTGATGCTGCGGCCCACCGAAAGCGCCACGATCTTCCTGCAACAGCTCGGTCGTGGTCTGCGCCTCGACGACGACAAGCCCTGCCTCACGGTGCTCGACTTCATCGGCGGGCAGCACGCCAACTTCCGCTTCGACCTGCGGTGGCGTGCCCTGACCGGGGTGAGCCGGCGGGCGATCACCGAGGCGGTCCGCGACGACTTCCCGAGCCTGCCCAGCGGCTGCCATGTCGAGCTGGACCGGGTGGCGAAGGAGGTCGTGCTCGCCAACCTGAAGAGCGCGCTGCCCACCTCGAAGACCGGCCTGGTGACCGAGCTGCGGCAGCTCGGCGACGTCAGCCTGACGACGTTCCTGCGCGAGACCGGCCTGGAGGTCGAGGACGTGTACCGGTCGGCCAGCATCGGCGGCTGGACCGGGCTGCGGCGGCTCGCTGGCATCGAAACGTCCGCGCCCGGCCCTGATGACCGGGAGTTGGGCCGGGCCATCGGTCGGATGCTGCACACCGACGACGTCGACCGGCTGGAACTGCTGACCCGGGTCGCGGCCGGACCGCCCGCGCCAGGTCAGCAGGTGTACGCGGGCAACAGCCGACTGCTGGACATGCTGCACTTCAGCCTCTGGGGGCCGAACGCCCCCCTCGCAATGCGCGACGAGCGACTGGCACGGCTATGGAAGGAACCGGCCCGCTGCGCCGAGTTGCGGCAGGTCGCCGAGGTGCTGCGGGACCGCATCCACCGGGTGACGCCGACCGCCGCTGCGGGTGCGGTGCCGTTGCGGGTGCACGCCCGGTACAGCCGCAACGAGGCGTGCGCCGCCTTCGGGATGACCAACCCGGGGTCACTGCGCGAGGGGGTGAAGTGGCTGCCCGACGCCCAGGCCGACCTCTTCTTCGTCACCCTGGTCAAGTCGGAGGCGCACTACTCCCCCACCACCATGTACGCCGACCGGGCCATCACCGACACCCTGTTCCAGTGGGAGTCGCAGAGCACCACGTCGGCGGCGTCGGCGACCGGACTGCGCTACAGGTCGGGCGGCTCGACCGTGCACCTTTTCGTTCGGGAAACCCGCATCGCCGATCGCGACCTGGGCGCGCCGCCGTACCTCTACGCCGGCACCATGACGTACGACTCGCACACCGGCGACCGACCCATGCGCGTCCTGTGGCACCTTGACCACGCCCTACCCGCCGACGTCTACGCCACCGCCCGGACGATCGCCGCCTAGCCCTGCACAGTCACTGCTATGGGATGAGGGGTGCGAGCATGCTCCCGGCGTTAGGTTAATGACCATGGAGCAGCGGATCAGCCTGATCACCCTGGGAGTCGCGGACGTGGCCCGCGCGAAGGCGTTCTACGAGCAGCTTGGCTGGCGGGGCCAGGAGGTCGAGGAGACTGTCTTCTTCCAGGCCGGCGGCCTGGCGGTCGTCCTGTGGGGCCGTGACAAGCTGGCCGAAGACGCCGGCATCGAAGGGCCGGGCACCCGAGGCTTCGGCGGGATGACCCTCGCCCAGAACGTCCGCTCCCGGGCTGAGGTCGACGAGGTGATCGCCACCGCGACCAAGGCTGGCGCGACGGTGACCAAGCCGGCCCGGGAGACCTTCTACGGCGGCTACGCCGGCTACTTCGCCGACCTGGACGGTCACCTGTGGGAGATCGCCTGGAACCCGGGCTTCACCCTCGCGGAGGACGGCACCCTGACCGTTCCCGACTTCAGCGCCATGAACTAGAAAAAACGCCGAAAGCACGGACGCTGATCAGGGGGCTGGAGACGGGCAGAGCAGCGGGTCCAGCAACGGCAGTTGAAGCGGGTCCAGACAGATCGTCAGCAGCCCCGGATCCGATGAAGGCGTCGCCGTAACACTCGCGGTCGGCGTTGGTGTGAGCGACGCGACGGGCGGTGTCGGCGGGGCTGACG